>NZ_JADNKB010000014.1:0-29112 GCF_015555225.1 Clostridium sp. D46t1_190503_E9 | reverse complement strand
GTGACCGATTGTTCCAATGTTTACGTGTGGTTTACTTCTTTCGAATTTTTGCTTTGCCATTGTAAAATCCTCCTTTAATCTTTGTAATAAACTTTGCCTAGCGTTTTCTAGCTTTTGGGTAATATATTGAGCTCACTACAAAGACTAAAGCAATTTATCATTACAATAATCGCTACTAGTGAGCGTTCAACTATATTGGAGCTCACGATCGGGATTGAACCGACGACCTCCGCCTTACCAAGGCGACGCTCTGCCTACTGAGCTACGTGAGCATTGCCATCATAATATGGTTTATAGTTTAATATACCAATTATAAAGTTTACTATTGTTCAAAAAATTTGTCAATAAGAATTTAGTGACTTATTTTTCGGTATATAGACATTTTTCAAGCTTTCGTTTAACTCTTTGTAATGCATTGTCTATAGACTTAGCTTGCCTATCTAAATCACAGGCTATTTCCTGATAAGACTTTCCATCCAAATAGGACTGAAGTACTTCCATTTCTAAATCAGATAAAACTTTCGCCATTTCACCTTCTATATGTTCTAACTGTTCTTTTCCTATTATAAGTTCCTCTGGGTCAGTTATTTTTAATCCTGATAAAACATCAATTAAAGTTCTATCTGATTCTTCCTCATAAATAGGCTTATTTAAAGATATATATGTGTTTAATGGTATATGCTTTTGTCTTGTAGCTGTTTTAATAGCGGTTATTATTTGTCTAGTAATACATAATTCCGCAAAAGCCTTAAAACTTGTTAGTCTATCAGATTTAAAATCCCTTATAGCTTTATATAATCCTATCATACCTTCTTGGTAAATATCTTCTTTGTCTGCTCCAATGAGAAAATACGACTTAGCTTTAGCCTTTACAAAATTCTCATATTTTGATATTAAATAATCTTGAGCTCTACTATTTCCTTTTTTTGCTTCTTCAACTACTTCTTCATCTAACTTATTTTGAAATTCTACAAACAAGCTTACCTCTCTTTTGGTACTCTCCACTATATATCACCCCTTTAAGCCATACATTATAATAAGTATATATAAAGTATATATACTAGTAAACATTTATTTGCTACGCCTTATAGCCTCTAATTTTTTAAAGATATCTTCATCTATGTTATCTCCCAAATGATTTTTAGATGAATACATATTTTTCAACGTTTTATTTTTTATTCTTCCTTGAGTTTCTATAACTTCGTTATAAAATTCAAGAGCAGATATTCTTACTGCACCTCTTTGAAAAATAGTCTGTTGTTCAAGCCAATCTGATGTAACAACATAAACTTCAAATCTTCTACCTAAATTATGAACTTCTCTTTCTATGTAAGAATCTGCTGTTTCACCATCCTTTGTGAATACTGTACTTATATTACTGTTTATATCTTCTTTCTTTTCAATGCTTCTATTTACTTTATGTGCATCGAACACTATTATTATCTTACAATCTTCATAAACTGAATAATTATGTAAACTATCTATCAAGCTCTGTCTTGCCCCATCAAAGCTATAGTCCTTTTGCTTTTTTAGATTAGGCCAACTATTTATAACATTATATCCATCAACAAATATTATTTTCACATGTTACCTCTTTAACTATGCTATTTTAATAGTCTTCCCTTTAATATTTCATACATCATTATACCACCAGCAACTGAAGCATTTAAAGAGTTAATTTTTCCTATCATCGGAATTTTCACTAGCTTATCACATTTCTTTAAAGTAAGTTCAGATATACCTCTTCCTTCGCTACCTATAACCATGGCACATGGGCCATTAAAGTCAACTTGATAGCTATATTCTTCTCCTGCTATATCTGCACCATATACCCATAGTCCTGATTCTTTAAGTTCATCTATAGCTGCATTAATATTTGTCACCTTTGCTATCTTCATATGTTCTATAGCTCCTACAGAACATTTATATACAGTAGATGTTATTCCAACATTTCTTCTTTTCGGTATTATTATTCCGTGAACTCCGCATAATTCTGCTGTTCTTATTATAGACCCTAAATTATGTGGATCCTCTATTTCATCTAGTATAACTATAAATGGATCTTCGCCTTTTTCCTTTGCATCCCTTAGCATATCTGCAATTTGGCAATACTTAAATGGTGTAACCAAAGCTATAACTCCTTGATGATTTGTACCATTACTCATAGCATCTAGTTTTTTCCTATCTACTTCCTTTAATACTAATCCCTTTTCTCTTGCAATATTTATTATTACTTTTATAGAGCCCTCCATATTACCATTTGCTATATATATACACTCTATAGTTCTATCACTTTTTAGTACTTCCATTACAGCATTTCTGCCTATAATTAAATCTTCTCTAGTTTCCACTTCACTTACAATAGAAGGATTTTCTCTAGTGTAATTATTCACTTCCTTATTTTCTTTAACAAATTGTCTTTTACCTCTAATAGGTGTGCCCTCGATCATTTGTCTTTCCATTCTAGCTTTCATTCTAGCTTCTCTATTTCCCTTAGTCATATAAGATCACTCCTTATTTCTATTATATACTTTTCCTTAGTTATGTTAACTGTATTTCTGTAGATTTTTCTAATATATTATATAGTCTTTCTTTATTTCCTATTAAATATAAATATCCTAATAGAGCTTCAAAGCCTGTTGCATTTCTATAATCTATAACATCTGCATTTTTAGGAACAGTTGCAGATTTTGTATTTCTTCCTCTTTTATAAATATACAATTCATCTTCTGTTAAAGTATCTTCTATATTATGCATTATTGCAGACTGACTTTTAGCTTTAACGTATCCAATTGCTTTCACATGCATTTTATGTGCAGATAATTCAGTATTATTAGATAGTATAAAATTTCTTATATATATCTCATATACTCCATCTCCTATTAAAGCTAACTGCAAAGGATTTAATCTCCTAGCTTCTTCTTTACTAAACTCTCTCACTCTTAAATCCTCTAACATACTTTTCTCTCCTTTAAATAAAGGCTGCACAACTGCAGCCTTCTAGACTAATTTACTTTTTTCCATCTAACTCCTTGAGGGGTATCTTCTAAAACTATATTTCTAGCTTTTAAATCATCTCTTATTTTATCAGCTAAAGCAAAATTTCTATCTTTCCTTGCCTGCTGTCTTTCCGCTATTAATTTTTCTATTTCTTCCTCTAAACTTCCTTTAGTAGACTTTTGAAGAATACCTAATGGATTTCCTAATTCCCTTATTAAACTTAATGCTGATTCACAAAGTTCTTTAGATGAATCTATTGATACATTAGTGTTTATATCTTTTATAAGATCAAATATTGCCGTAATTGCATCTGCTGTGTTAAAATCATCATCCATCTTTTCTATATATTTTTGTCTATATTTATCTAGAGATTCTAAATAAGCCTTTTCATTTTCATCCATAGTTTCTTTCTTAACTTCACTAATTAAGTTTTCTAAATTAGAAATAGCATTATATAATCTTTCTACTGATGCTTTTGCAGATTCTAATAAATCATCACTGAAGTTTAATTGTACTCTATAATGTCCTGATAACATTAAAAATCTCACTATATCAGCATCGTATTGTTTTAATATATCTCTTGCAGTTAAAAAGTTATTTAATGATTTAGACATTTTTTGATTATTAATATTTAAAAAGGCTCCATGTAACCAGTATCTTGCAAATGGCTTTCCTGTTAAAGCTTCACTTTGTGCAATTTCATTTTCATGATGTGGAAATGCTAAATCCATCCCACCGGCATGTATGTCAATTGTATCACCTAAAATCTTCTTTGCCATACATGAACACTCTATATGCCATCCTGGTCTTCCCATTCCCCATGGACTTTCCCAAGCTGGTTCACCCGGCTTTTGAGCCTTCCATACTGCAAAATCCATTGGATCTTCTTTTCTTTCATCTACATTTATTCTAGCTCCAGCTTGTAGGTCTTCTAATTTTTGACCTATTAACTTTCCATAGCCTTCAAACTTCTTTGTTCTAAAAAAAACGTCCCCATCAACTTCATATGCATAATCTTTTTCAATTAAACCACTAACAAATTCTATTATATCTTGAATATATTCAGTAGCTCTTGGATTTATAGAGGCCCTCTTTATATTTAAACCATCAGCATCTTTATAATATTCGTCGATATATCTATCTCCTATATTTGAAACTGTAGTGCCTTCTTCATTTGCTTTATTTATCATTTTATCATCTATATCTGTAAAATTTTGAACATATTTAACATTATATCCTCTGTATTCTAAATATCTTCTTATTGTATCAAATATTATAAAAGTTCTACCATTTCCTATATGAAAGTAATTATATACAGTTGGTCCGCATACATACATCTTGACTTCTCCAGGTGTTAATGGTATAAATTCTTCCTTCTTTCTCGTTAAACTATTATAAACTTTCATCGAATTACCTCCTATCTTACAGATAATTTATTTTTCTCAAACTCTTCCCTAACTCTATTTACAGCTTCTTCTATTTTTATATTTTCCATTTCTGATGTTCTAAGTTTAAATTCTACTTCACCATCAACAATCTTCTTTCCAACTGTTATTCTCATTGGTATTCCCATAAGGTCTGAATCTTTAAACTTAACTCCTGCTCTCTCATTTCTATCATCTAGTATTACATCAACCCCAATAGCTTTCAATTCTTCATATATCTCGTTAGCAATTTTCATTTGTTCTTCATCCTTAATATTAACAGGAATGATATTAACATGATATGGCGCTACAGATAAAGGCCAAACTATCCCATTTTCATCATTATGTTGTTCTATTATTGATGCCATTGTTCTTGTTACTCCAATACCATAACAACCCATTATAAATGGCTTTTCCTTACCATTTTCATCAATAAAGTTAGCATTCATAGCCTCTGAATACTTTGTTCCTAATTTAAATATATGACCTACTTCTGTTCCTCTTGAGATAGTTACTTTACCACCACAAACTGGACACTTTTCGCCTTCAGTTATATTTCTATAGTCTCCAACTATACCATCAAAGTCTCTTCCGTAATTTACATTTTCAATGTGATATCCTGTTTCATTAGCTCCCACAATAAAATTGTACATGTTTATAATTTCTTCATCAACTAATAATGCATCTACATTTATATTTATAGGACCAGCAAATCCAACTTGTGCATTAGTTGCTTTAAATACTTCTTCTGGAGTAGCCATATTTAAATTTGTAACTCCACCTAAGGCATTTGAAACCTTAACTTCATTTACTTCTCTATCGCCTCTAACCATCACTGCTACTATTTTCCCATCAGCATTAAATATTAATGTTTTAGCGAACTTCTTTTCAGTTGTATTGAAAAATTTAACTAGTTCTTCTATTGTCTTAACATTTGGCGTTTCAGTTTTAACTAACTCTTTTAATTCTTCTACTTCTGCTTTCTCTGCAGTTGATGGAGCTTTTTCTATATTAGCTGCATAATCACAAGCAGTACAGAATACAACATCATCTTCTCCTACTTCTGACTTCACCATAAATTCTGCTGAATTTGATCCTCCAATTGCTCCTGAATCTGCTTCAACTGGCTTAGCATCTATTCCACATCTGTTAAATATTTTAATATATGCTTCTCTCATTTTATTATAAGAAACATCTAATCCTTCTTGATCCTTATCAAAGCTATATGCATCTTTCATTACAAATTCCCTAGATCTCATAACACCAAATCTTGGTCTTCTTTCGTCTCTATATTTAGTTTGTATTTGATAAAGATTTATTGGTAATTGCTTATATGATTTAATTTCATTTCTTGCAATGTCAGTGAATACTTCTTCATGAGTTGGTCCAAGGCAAAAATCCCTATTATTTCTATCTTTAAGCCTAAACATTTCTTCCCCATAAACATCCCATCTTCCAGACTCTTGCCAAAGTTCTGCAGGTAAAACCGCTGAAGCTAGGAATTCTTGTGCACCTGCATTATTCATTTCTTCTCTTACTATATTCTCTACATTTTTTAAAACCTTTAATCCTAAAGGCATATAATTATATATACCTGATGCCATTTTTCTTATCATTCCAGCTCTTAGCATTAATTTATGGCTATCTATCTCAGCTTCTGCTGGAACCTCTCTTAATGTTGATATTAACATATTAGACATTTTCATTTCTGCTTCCTCCTGTTAATGTTATTATTTTATATGTATTTTTCAATTCTTGTTATTAGTGTATCTTTATAAATAATAAAAAAAGCCCACCCTAATTGCTTAGGGCGAACTTATATCGCGGTACCACCTAAATTTGTTCTCGAAAATGATAACGGTATTAAACCGATAGTTTTTACCTATAACTCCAAAGCTGGTTCAAATCCTATTGAAAATTTTACAGCCCATGAATTTTCTCTCTGAAAGGCGGATTTTACTATTCTTCTTCACTGTTTTAAGACTATTAATTTTTAGCTTAATTAATTATATATTCTACTAAAACTTATGTCAATATAATAAACTATGTATTATATTAGCTTTTCTGCAAGTATTAAATCCTCAGGGGTAGTCACCTTTATATTAGTATATTCACCTTTATATAAATACACTTTATGGTTATACATTTCTACCACCATTGTATCATCTGTAACATTAATATTATTTTCTTTAACTCTATTATGACACTCTTTTATTACTTCTAGCTTAAAAGTTTGTGGAGTTTGAATTGCAAGTAATTTACTTCTATCTGGAGTTGAATCAGAAAACCCATTTTCATCAACAACTTTTATAGTATCTTTTGGCATTACCCCAGGTGCTGCCGCTCCATAAAGCTTTGCATACTTTATACCATCTTTTATAACTCTTTCAGATACAAACGCTCTTGCTCCATCATGGATAAGCACAATCTCAGAATCATTTATTTTTTGTAATGCATTATAAACTGAATCCTGTCTTTCTTTTCCACCTTCAACTATCATATCAACTTTTAAAGAGTACTTTTCTAATATTTCTTTATTACAATATTCTATTTCGTCTTTAGGTAAAACTAAGATTATTTTATCTATTTCCTCGCAATCAGAAAACTTCTTTAAGGTATAATACAAAATTGGTTTGCCATTAAGTTCTATAAACTGCTTACTAATTTTAGCACCCATTCTTTTACCTTTTCCACCTGCTAAAATTATAGCACTTACCATATAAACACCTACTTACTATTCTTTCGCTTCTATTCTTTTGGTTTTCCAAATATCATTCTTCCAGCTGCTGTTTGTAGTACAGATGTTACTATAACTACGATTTGTTCTCCCATGAATCTTCTTCCACCTTCTACAACTATCATAGTTCCATCATCTAAGTACCCAATTCCTTGAGTAGCTTCTTTACCATCCTTAACAACAATAACCTTCATTTCTTCACCAGGAAGAACAACAGGTTTTATTGCATTTGCTAATTCATTTATATTTAGAACAGGTACGCCTTGGAATTCAGCAACCTTATTTAGATTAAAGTCATTTGTCACAACTTTTCCTTTAAGAGTTTGTGCAAGCTTTAATAACTTACTATCAACCTCTTGTATTTCTGGAAAATCACCTTCCCAAATCTGAGTTTCAATTTCAAGTTCTTTTTGAATTTTATTTAATATATCAAGCCCTCTTCTTCCCCTATTTCGCTTAAGAGAATCCGCTGAGTCTGAGATATGCCTAAGTTCATCTAAAACAAAGCTTGGTATAACTAATGGACCTTCAACAAATCCTGTTTGACATATATCAAAAATTCTACCATCTATTATTACAGATGTATCTAGCACCTTTGGATTATTTTTTGCATTTACTTTTGATTTCTTTTCTTTAACATTATTTTTCCTTAGGTTTACAAGAATATTTGATATGTCATCCCTCTTTTCAACAAATATACTAGCAAATATTATTGCAAATATTAAGTTTAAAAGCACAAATAATATTGGACCTAAGCCATATAAATCTATACGGTTTAATGGTAGTCCTATAAGAGACGTTAGTATTAACGATATTAATGCACCTAATCCACCATAAAGAAGTTCCGCCGCCGTAAGTCTTTGGATATTTTTTTCAATATATTCAATAACTTTAACAATAGAGTCATAAATACGTGGTGAAACAAAATATAATATAAGTCCAAATAATAAAGTTAAAATAATACGTAATGATATGATTGCAATTGGTTTAGATAAAAAAGACATTTCTTTTAAAATAGATATATTTAGTAGCATTCCACTAATGATATATCCACTAATAAATCCTATTATAGTAAATATAACTCTTATAATCTTTTTTAACATAATGTCACCTCCCTGTATTATTGTTTTAAATTTTATGCATCTATATACTTCCTTAGAAGTTTATATCATTATACCATATAAAGGTATTATCTAAAATGAAGAATTCTTAAAATCTTATTAATTTAAAATACCCCCTATAAAAATACAAGCATATTAGATATCATTATATTGAAGTTAGGCAAATAATTAACTTTACTAAAAATAATTATATTTTAAAAACAGCCATAATTTTTTTAAGGAGTTGAGGCATATGAAAGATATAATTTTTGATAATTTTCAAAATGATGTCAATGAATCATTACTACGTCATAAGAGCATTCTAGATATAGTAACTAAATATAGTGAATCTAGTGCTAGAGTCAATAGAGCACTAGCTAAGGCTGTGACTAATTGTGGTTGTATTAAAATATCAGCTAAAAAACAAGAAAACATATCTTCCAATAATGATGATATTAATAATTTTAATTATTCGTTAAATAATCATCTTGAAGGAAAACTTTGTGATAATTGTCGCGATATTATTGAAAATGAAATCGGAAACAATTTATTTTATCTTACTTCTTTATGTAATTGCTTAGATTTAAACTTATATGACATATTATTAAAAGAAGAAAATAAAATGAATATTCTAGGTAAATTTACACTTAGATAAACTCAAAGCAGGTCAGAAAGCCTGCTTTTGTATTATTATCTATTTGTTTTACTTTTATACATAATTTTACTAAATTTCATTTTTTAAATATATTTGTTCCTTTATTCTTCTTAGCCCATTTTTAATAGCTTTTGATCTTGCTTCACCTATTCCTTCAACTTTATCTAACTCATCAGTATCAGCTTCAATAACATACTTAAGCTCTTTAAAATGTTTTACTAAATTTTCAATTACTGATACAGGAATTCTTGGAACCTTAAATAAAATTCTAAAGCCCTTTGGTGAAATTAAGGAATCTACTAATGATGCTCCTGAATATCCTAAAACCTTGGCAATCAGATCTAAATCAACTAATTCATCTGAGCTAAGCATTTGAATTTCATTATATATTTCGTTATAATCCATATCCATCCTACAATAGTCCCTTATTAATAAAATCCCATCTCTTTCTATGAATCTTATAAGTTCACTAAGTTGCATTGAAATAAGTCTTCCTTCATTTCCAAGTTCAACTATATATCTTTGTATTTCTTCCACAACTCTCATAACCATCTCAGTTCTCTGTATTGCAGTTACAACATCAAAAATAGTAGTCAAATCCTGAAACTCCAATAAATTTAAATTATTTATCACTCTCTCTAGAACATTAACATATTTCTCTAGTGTTTGTATTGCTTGGTTTGCCCTCGCAAGTATTATACTACTTTCTTGAAGTACATACTTCAAATCTCCTTTATAGATAGTTATTATATTTCTTCTTTGAGAAATTGCTACAACTATATTGCCAGTTTGCTTTGCTACTCTATTTGCAGTTCTATGCCTGGTTCCAGTTTCATATGTTGTAAGTGTATGATCTGGTACAAGTTGTGTATTAGCACAAATGATTCTTTTTAAATCTCCACTTAATACAATAGCACCATCCATCTTAGCTAATTCATAAACATATGCTGGTGAATATTCTGAATTAATATTGAATCCCCCATCAACAAGATCCATCACCTCATCACCATCACCAATAACAACTAATCCCCCTGTTTTAGCTCTTAATATATTATCTAATCCTTCTCTCAAAGCAGTTCCTGGACTCATAAGCTTTAATATATTTTTTATTTCTTCATCATCTTTTATCCTCATACACTCACCTAATCCACTAGAATATCTTACTAATAGCCTCTCTTAAATTACTTACTCCTATTATATTTGTAGTATTACTACTAACTTTATCTTTGTTTCTTTCTGGAATTATAGCATTTTTAAAACCCATTTTTTCAGCTTCTTTAATTAACCTATCGCAGGACGAAATTGGCCTTATTTCTCCAGTAAGCCCAACTTCACCAACAATGACCATTCTTTCTAACTTAAAGCCTGTGTTTTTTACACTTGATAACAACGCTAATGCTAGACCAAGATCCCCAGTAGTACCATCTAAAGTAAGACCTCCAACTACATTTACATATACATCATATTTGTAAAATGGAACTTTCAACTTTTTTTCTAACACAGCAAGTATAAGCCTTAACCTTTGATTATCTATTCCAACTGCTGTCCTACTAGCCATATGAGTATTACTTTCACTTACTAATGCTTGCATTTCAACAAGTATAGGTCTAGTTCCTTCCATTATTCCTATAACAGCAGAGCCTTCTTGATTAAAGTTAGTATCCTCTAAGAATATTCTCGAAGGATCATATATTTCCTTTAATCCTTCTTCAGCCATTTCAAATACTCCAATTTCACTAGTTGTTCCAAAACGATTTTTCATAGTTCTTAAAACCCTAAATTCTTCAGTACGCTCACCTTCAAAATATAACACTGTATCAACCATATGTTCAAGAACTCTTGGCCCTGCAAGTTCCCCTTGCTTAGTAACATGCGCCACTATAAACAATGGTATATTTTGATTTTTTCCTATTCTCATTATTGCATTAGAACATTCTTTTACTTGTGATACACTTCCTGGAGCAGAAGTTACTGACTCTTTATAAACAGTTTGTATAGAATCAATTATTACGAAAACAGGATTCAATTCATTTATGTATGCCTCTATTAAATCAAGATTAGTTTCAGATAAAATGTATAGCTGTTCAGCATTCACGCCCAACCTATCCCCTCTAATCTTAATTTGCTCCTCTGACTCTTCTCCAGAAACATATAATACTTTTCCATATGATTTTGAAATTGAATTTGCTGTTTGTAGTAATAAAGTCGACTTACCTATCCCAGGATCTCCAGATATCAATGTTAATGATCCTCTTACTAATCCTCCTCCTAGAACTCTATTTAGCTCTTTTAAACCAGTATCATATCTTTGTTTTTCCCCTGATTTAATTTGTCCTATACTTTTAGGCATATTATCTAAAACTCTAACAGTGTTTATTTTACTTTTTATTTCCTTTTGAGTTTCTCTTACTTCTTCTACTAATGTATTCCATTTATTACAATCCGGACATTTTCCTAACCACTTAGGAGACTCATATCCACATTCTTGACAAACAAACATGGATTTAATCTTAGCCATAAAATTTACCTACCAATCTTATTAATTTTCTATATTAAATACATAAATGCCAGTATAGTATTAAGTCTACTATAACATTTATATATTATATATTTTTAATTTAAGTATATATTTTAATTCAATAATCTACACAGTTAAAATTAATAATACTATTTAATTAATATACTTAGATTAGAGCAATATGAATCAATAAATCTTTTCATATTTTATATAAACTACTAAAACAATAACTTAATTTGTATACTATAAATTACTTTTATATTCATTAAATTTTTAGATATTTATTGTAACTTATATATTGACTCTAGTTAAGCATTGCCCATAATTAATATATTTTAACCTATAAAACTTATACCTGCACAATTATTAAAATTACTATATTTAATATATCATAACAATATTATAAAACCAATCAATGATTATAAAAAAAAGAATTGTAATCTACTTCTAGTATTACAATTCTTAAAAATTCTTATATATTCTTATATATAAAGATACATATTACAATAATTTTGCTGCAGCTTCATCAACTATAACAACAACATCTCTGTGCATTTGTAGCATTGATGCTGGCATATTTGTACTTATCTTTCCACTTACCATAGCTTTTACAGCTTCTGCTTTTCCTTCACCGCTTGCTATAACTATTATCTTCTTTGATTTCATTATTCCACCAAGTCCCATAGTTAAAGCTTGTGTAGGAACCTCATCTATTGAGTTAAAAAATCTAGCATTTGCTTTTATAGTATCTTCTGTTAATCCTGTTAAATGAGTTCCTGATACTAGTTCTTCATCTGGTTCATTAAATGCTATATGTCCATTGTTGCCAATGCCTAATAATTGAAGATCTGTACCACCTAACTCAGCTATTTTAGAATCATATCTTATGCATTCTTCTTCTATATTTTCAGCTAACCCATTTGGAACATAAGTATTGTTCTTGTCAATATTAATATGATTAAATAAATTTTCATTCATAAAGTATCTATAACTTTGAGGATGATCTCCACTTAATCCTATATATTCATCTAAATTAACAGTCGTAACTTGTGAGAAATCTATTTCCCCTTCTTTATTCATTCTGATTAATTCTTTATACATTCCTATTGGAGAACCACCAGTTGCTAAGCCTAATATAGCGTTAGGTTTAGATTTTACTACTTTAGCCATTTCATGAGCCGCTTCCTTGCTTAACTCTTCATAATTCTTAGTTATTATAAGTTTCATCGTATTTTCCCCTCTCGTCTAGATATATTAACTTGCAAAATAAATTTATCTGATCTATATATTGCTTCTTCTAAGAAAATCATTTTATTATTATGATCATAAGTCTTACTTATAATCTTTAACATAGGTACTTGCTTATCCACACTAAACATTCCTTTTAATTCATCATCCATTATTACTGATGCTATTGAAGATTGTGAATAATCAACTACATAACCAAAGCCTTCTAATATCTTAAATAATGAGCCATTTAGCATTTCTTCATCAATATACCCACAGTAATCAACAGGTATAAAGACTGTCTCTAATGCTACACATTCATCATCAACTATACGCTTTCTTTTAATTTTATATATCTCATCTAAAGAAAATATATCTGCTAGGTGCTCTGGAGTATCTATTTTACAAAACTCAACAACTTCAGATTTTAACTTTTTTCCCATTTGCTTTATTATCTCTGTAAAGCTCATCATATCTTGTTGCTTGAAAGTTTGTTCACACACAAATGTTCCTTTACCTTTAATTCTTAAAAGAACACCTTCTTGCACTAATTCTCCTATTGCTTGTCTAATAGTCATTCTACTAACACCATATATTTCACATAGCTCTCTTTCACTCGCTATGCATTCACCCGGCTTCCATACGCCTTCAGATATTTTTGATATTAAATCATTTTTTAGTTGATAATAAACTGGAATTGGACTACTTTTATCTATCATTATTAAGCCTCCTATCAATATTATATTAAAAATCGTTATAGATGTCTAGACCAGTTGTGTAATTTATTTAATTTGTTATAAAAATTAAAATTTTGCAAAAAATAATCTTATAAACCATCAAGGAGATGATTTTATGATTAATAAAACATACTTTTCTAATATTCAATCTAGAAATATCATAAAAGATGATAATAAGAAAAATTTATCTGAAGATTTCTTGTCTAACTCTACGGACAATTCTTTAGATAATATGATTCTTAACTCAAATCTAGAAAATCAAAATATTATAAAGTGAATTTTATTTATATTTTCCCATTGATATAATACCATATTCTTTATTTTAATAAAATACAGGATATTTATTGTATTTGATGGTGAAATGGTGTAAAATTTATATTAAACAATATTAATTATCTATTGATAATAGCAAAGGAGTGTTTATCCAATGGTTAAAGTTTATAGTACAAATTCTTGTCCATGGTGCGTAAAAGCAAAAAATTATTTAAAATCAGTTAATGTTGAATTTGAAGATTTAAATGTACAAGAAGATATGACTGCTAGAGATGAAATGATTAGCAAATCAAAACAAATGGGAGTTCCTGTTTTAGATATAAATGGAACAATTATTGTAGGTTTTGATAAAAATGCTATAGATTCAGCTTTAAATATTTAATATTTGAACATAAGGGAGATATAGTATATCTCCCTTTAATAAAAACTATATAATAAAATAGAGGAGTGATTTTATCACTCCTCTATTTTAATTAGATTATCTAACTAAATTAATTACTGTTGCCTTTGGTCTTGACATAGATTCTATTGAATATCTAATTCCTTGAGTACCAATCCCTGAAGCTTTAACTCCTAGGAATGGGAAATGATCTGGTCCTCTTTCAGTTTTATTATTAACTTGAACTGTCCCAACCTCTAATCTATCTGCCACATAGAATGCTTCATTTATATTTTCAGTAAATACAGATGATTGTAATCCATATTCTGATCTATTAGCAATTTCTATAGCTTCATCTTTATCTTTAACTCTTATGATAGGTAATACTGGTCCGAATGGCTCGTCCCAAGCTAATCTCATATCTGTTGTTACATTATCAAAAAGAGTTGGGTAAATCATATTTTCTTCTCTAGTTCCTCCAACAAGTAAATGAGCACCTTTTTCTCTTGCATCATCTATAAGTTCCCAAACAAAATCAGCTGATTTACTGTCAATTAGTGGAACTATATCTACATCTTCTTCTAACGGATTTCCTATTTTTAATTTTTCAACTCTTTCCTTAACTTTTTCAACTAGCTTATCAGCTACTTTATTAACAACTAAAATTCTTTTAACAGCTGTACATCTTTGACCTGAATAAGAATACGCTCCAGCAACTATATTAGATGCTGCAAGATCTAAATCTGCATCTTCTAACACTATTGCTGCATCTTTACCTCCAAGTTCCATAAGTAATGGAACCATTGTTGTTATCCTTGATATCCTAGTACCAACTTCTGTACTTCCTGTAAAGTTAATAAAGTCTATTTCAGGATGTGTAACTATATAATCTCCTATTTCACTACCTCTTCCTGTAACAGTATTTAATACTCCAGCCGGAACACCTGCTTGCTCAAATACCTTGGCTAAATATAATCCACATAAGCTACCTTGCGTAGCTGGCTTTAAAACTACAGAATTACCTGCAACCAAAGCAGGTGCTATTTTTGATGCTGCTAAATTTATTGGATAGTTAAATGGAGATATCGCTAACACTACTCCTAGCGGTTCTCTAGTAACTAATGATATTTTATTTCTCTTAAATCCTGGGAAACTATCCCCTGGTATACTTTCTCCAGATAAATTCTTTGCTGTATCCGCAGTAAATTTTATATAATCAGCTGATCTTAATATTTCTGATTCAGCACTCTTCTTATCTTTACCTATTTCTCTCATCATTATATCAGAAAGATCTTCAACTTTTTCTACCAATAGATCAGCAGCTTTATATAATATTTCTGATCTCTTACTAACTGGAACATCTCTCCACGCCTTTTGAGCTACTTTCGCACTTTTTATAGCAAGATCGACTTCTTCTGTAGTCATTGCTGGAACTTTTCCTACTAAGCAATTTCCAACTGGTGAATATATCTCTATAAATTTTTCGCTTGAGCTACTAACCCATTCACCATTTATTAAATTTCTAAAAGTTCTTTCTTTTCCTCTTATACAACTAAACATTATATCACCTACTTATTACTTATTTTTAGCTAGTTCTATCTTATTCTTATCAAAACCAACTATTATTTCTCCATCTATATCAATTACTGGTACAGTTCTTTGACCTGATACCTTGAACACTTCTTCTCTATCTTCATGCTTATCAGCTACATTTATCTCTTTATAGTCCCATCCCTTCATTTCAAAAAATCTCTTTGCTTTTATACATGATGGGCACCATGATGTTGAATATATTTTTATCATATTATCTCTCCTCTAATCTTTCTTTAAATATCCATTAATTATTTTTTACTTTCTACTACGTATTTTTCTGCTTGTAATGCTGCTATAGTTCCATCTGCAACAGCAGTTGTTATTTGTCTATATTCTTTTTCCCTAACATCTCCAGCTGCATAAACACCTTCAACGTTAGTTCTCATACATTCATCAGTTTTTATATAACCATTAGAAGTCAAGTTTATATAATCCTTGAAATGATCTGTTTTTGGTACTGTTCCTATAAATCCAAATACAGCATCCATAGGGATCTCTTTCTCAGATCCATCTTTAGAATTTTTTATTATAGCTTTTTCTACAAAGTCATTTCCATCTACATTAACTAAATCTTCATTGAATAAAACTTCTATCTTAGGATGATTCATAACTTCTTCAATCGTAGCTTTTTCACCATTAAAGTAATCATGTCTTCTTATCATAACTACCTTTGAAGCAAATCTAGTTAGGAATAGAGCTTCTTCTAAAGCAGAATTTCCTCCACCTACAACTCCGATTATTTTCCCTTCATACATTGCACCATCACAAACTGCACAATAATGAATTCCTTTTCCTGCAAACTTTCCTTCATTTGGAATAGGTAATTTCTTAGGAGTTGCACCTGTTGCTATTATTACAGTTTTAGTTTTATATAAATAACTATTAGTTTCGATTATTTTTTCTTCTCCACTAAAATCAACTTTTTCAACCATATCGAATTCATCTATTTCAGCTCCAAGCTCCTCAGCTTGCTGTTGCATTAAATCAGCAAGTTCTGTTCCTGAAACCTTTTTAAAGCCAGGATAATTTTCTATTGTATAACTATTTCTGACTTGACCTCCAAGAATTTGGTCTTCTAATAAAAGCATGTCTAACTTAGCTCTTGTTGCATATATTGCCGCAGTTAAACCTGCTGGTCCACCACCGATTATAATTAACTCTTTATGTTTAACTTCTTTACTCATGACTCGCTCCTTCTACCCCCCAGGGGTATTTCTTTAATCTAATTATATGCTTCTATAAATTAAAATGCAACTATTTTTAAATAGTAATTTTTATCAATTATCCTTATTTAACTTTTCTTCTCTTAATATTATTACTCGTTACCTAATAAATTATTAATAAATAAAAACAAGAGAAGATTTCTCCAAATGGAAAATCTTCTCTCTATACTATGATATATGCTTAAAATAAAGTTCCTCTCCATTGCAATATACTTCTAAATTATCTCCACCTTTAATGCAACCTTTTAACATCTCTTCACTTAACTTATCTTCTAATTCTTTTGTTATTATTCTTCTTAATGGCCTTGCACCATAATTAGTATCTACACCTTTATTTACTAGGAACTGTTTACTATCTTCATTTAAGTTAATTGTTATTTTTCTTTCTTTAAGCTTATCTATGGTATTATTTAACATTAAATTTACAATTTTTAATATATCACTATCTTTTAATTTATGAAAAACAATTATATCATCAATTCTATTTATAAATTCTGGTTTGAATTGCTGCTTAATTTCTTCCATAATATTTTTTTTCATCTTTTCATACTCGCTATCAACTAAACTATTTGAAGCTGAAAATCCTAAAGTATTTTGTTTCTTTATATCATGAGCTCCAACATTAGATGTCATTATAACTATTGTATTTTTAAAGTTTATAATTTTCCCCTTACTATCTGTAAGTCTTCCATCCTCCATTATTTGCAATAATATATTAAATACATCTGGATGAGCCTTTTCTATTTCATCTAATAATATAACTGAATAAGGATTTCTTCTTACTGCTTCTGTTAGCTGTCCACCTTCATCATAACCAATATATCCTGGAGGGGCTCCTATTAGCCTTGCTACAGAATGCTTTTCCATATACTCTGACATATCTATCCTAATTAAATTTTTCTTATCACCAAACATAGCTTCTGCTAATGCATTTGATAGTTCTGTTTTCCCAACCCCTGTTGGTCCACAGAATATAAATGTTCCTATCGGTCTATTAGGATCCTTTAACCCAACTCTTGCTCTTCTCACTGCTTTAGCAACTGCCTTTACAGCTTCTTTTTGCCCTATAACTCTTTTATGCAGTGTATCTTCAAGCTTTAATAATTTTTCTGATTCTTGCTCTGTTAATTTCTCTAAAGGAATTTTAGACCAACTTGATACTACTTTTGCAACTTGTTCCCTGTTAACAATATAATTATTGCATTCAATATCGGTCCTATCCATCTTTAAATTATACAGTTTATCCTTTAATTGTTTTTCTTTATCTCTTAAGTAGGCTGCTCTTTCAAAGTTTTGATTTTTTATTGCTTCTTCTTTTTCTTTATCGTTATTCTCTAATTGAAGTTGTAAATTTATTATATCTGGTGGTGAAATTAGATTCTCTATTCTTACTTTTGAAGATGCTTCGTCAATTAAATCAATAGCCTTATCTGGCATGAATCTATCTGTAATATATCTATCTGATAACTCTACAGCTGCTTCTAAAGCTTCATCTTCTATTTTTACCATATGATGAGCTTCATATCTTTCCCTAAGGCCTTTTAATATATTTAATGTTTCTTCTTTTGATGGCTCTTCAACTCTAACTGGCTGAAATCTTCTTTCTAAAGCTGAATCTTTTTCTATATGCTTTCTATATTCATCTATAGTTGTAGCACCTATACATTTTATTTCTCCTCTTGCTAAGGCAGGTTTTAAAATATTTGATGCATCTATGGCACCTTCAGCTCCCCCCGCTCCAACAATAGTATGAATTTCATCTATAAATATTATTATATCTTTAGAACTTCTTATTTCATCCATTACTTTTTTTAATCTATCTTCAAATTCTCCTCTATATTTTGCCCCTGCTAACATAGAAGTTAAATCTAATGAAATTATTACTTTATCTTTTAGTATTTCTGGTACATTTCCATTGACTATTCTTTGGGCCAATCCTTCAATAACTGCTGTTTTACCTACTCCAGGCTCTCCAATTAAACAAGGATTATTTTTTATTCTTCTGCACAGTATCTCTAATATTCTTCTATTCTCATTTTCTCTTCCTACTACTGGATCTAATTTTCCTTCCTTAGCCATCATAGTCAGATTCCTTCCATACTGATTTAATAGAGGAGTTTTAACCATTTTTTTCTTATTCTTATCTTCTATCTTTATTTCCTCTACTTCCTTATCATATAGATAATTACTTATATCAGTTTTTATTAATTTAAAATCTAACTTTAATGTAGAAAGTATTGTATAAGCTACCCCTTCTTTATCGTCTAATAAAGCTAACAAAATATGCTCTGGATTTATATAATTATGATCATATATTCTTGCTTTTACTAGACTATCATCAAATAATCTCTTTGTTCTAGGATTAAGTAACATCTCACCTACTGATATATCTATATCTCCAAAACCAAGATAATCTTCTATAAGCTTTCTCACTTTATCAATAGTAGCTCCATTAATATATAGGACTTGCTTTGCATAACCACCTTCTTTTAGCAACCCTAAAAGAATATGCTCAGTTCCTATATATCCGTGCTTAAAATATTGTGACTCTTTTTGAGCCTCTACTAGTACTAATTGTGCCCTCTCTGTTAACTTCCCAAAAATCATACATACCTCCATACCCTATTGCTAAAATTAACAACTACACAGATAAACCTTGGCCACTTAAAATATTTTACGATAATATAACTGTAATAATTCCTTTTAACATATCAGCTCTTAATTTATTTTTATCCCCAACAGATACTAGAGTTCTGTCATTTAAAGATATCTTTATTATTTCATATTCCTTTTCTGTAATATTTTTAGTATCTTTTAAATGATCTAGTATAGATAATGCGCTTCCATATGTTATACTTTCTCCTATCGAAGTATTTATTAATGACAGCCTTTCATTCTTATCATCGTATGTTATTTTTTTTATTACTATGCACCCTCCACCGCCTCTTTTACTTTCTATTATATAACCTTTTTCATAAGTAAACCTTGTTGTTAGAACGTAATTGATTTGTGATGGTGCACATGAGAATTTATCTGCTAATTCATTTCTTTGAATTAATACTTGTCTTTCTCTTTCTTCATCTATCATATCTTTAATAAAATTTTCTATTGTATCTGAAATTCTTGCCATATTTACACCTTCTTAAACCTATTTTTTAAATTGACCTTCTTTGACTTTTATTATATATTATAAATTTTAATATGTCCATTTTACTAATTTTATTTTCTAAAATAAAAGCGAATGATATTAAGTTTTTTATCCAAACTATATATTGAGAGGTGAGTAAATATGGAAATTAAATGGATTGATAATACAAGTTTTTTAATAAAAAATTCTACTGGTAAAAGGATTCTTTTAGATCCAATGCAAATATATCCCTATATAGAAAAATATGATTTAAATCCTGATATAATTACATTTAGTCATACTCATAATAATGAAATTATTAATGAATATGTTAATAAAGACTGTATACTAATAAATTCAGCTTGTTCATTTTCAAATGATTTTGTCACATTAGAAGGATATAAAACATTTAAAGATGACATTTCTGGATATAAACGCGGCGAAAACATAATATATTTATTAAACATAGATAAATTTAGAATTTGTCATCTTGGCACCTTAGGACATCAGCTTGATGATGACTTATTAGATAAGCTAACTAATTTAGATTTTTTATTTATTCCAATAGGAGGTCATTTTTGTTTGGATGGTTTTTCTGCTGCTAAACTCGCCTTACTCTTAAAACCTAGATATATAATTCCAATGTTTTTTAAAACCTCTTCTGAATACTTTTATTTAGATGGGCCTCATAAATTTTTATCTTCATTAAAAAATATTTTATCCTATAATACAAATACTATATATTCTAATGATTTATCTTTTAAAGATAGATGTTCTGTAATATTATTATCTGCATAAAAATAAAGAACCGCTATAATTAGCGGTTCTTTATGTAAAATTATGCTTGTACTGGAGCTCCTACTGGACAAACATTTGCACAGTTTCCACAATCTATGCAAGTGTCCTCATCGATAACGAATTGAGTATCTCCTTGGCTTATAGCATTAACTGGACATTCTGCAGCGCAAGCACCACAGTTTACACATGAATCTTCTATTTTGAATGCCATAAAAAGCACCTCCTAATATTATGAATTTATTTCACAATCTATTTTATCATAAGGATTTAAATTTTTAAAGACTTAAGAAGAATTTATATAATATGATACTTCACTTTATTTTTCTATTATTTTGTTTAGATTATACTATAGCCTACTTCTTCAATAGACATAATGATTTTATCTTCAGTTATACTTTTATCATCATATACTACACTTACTTCTTTTTTAGATAGACTTACCTCACAAGCAATAACCCCTTCATTATGTGCCACAGCTTCTCTTATGCTAATAACATCATCATTTGTATTAAGATTTGCAACCTTTAATAGTGATTTCATTAAGCTCTCCCCCTTAATTATCTTTTATAAGATCCTTTATTAACTTTTTGTCTTCTGGTGATTCTATTTCTAGTTTTATGTCTGATTCATCTACTGAGTCTTCATAACTACCTTCAACAAGCTCAATATCATCTATTTTAAATTCTTCTACTACTTCTTCATCGCCTCTTCTATATTTGACCTTCACACTTTCCTTAACAGTACTATTGCTTATAACTTCACCAGTAATGTCTCCCATAGAAACAATAGATCCTGCTTTAGGCAATCTCTGTCTTATATCTTCATATGTGCTTTGCTCATAATTTAAACAGCACATTAACCTGCCACATATTCCTGATATCTTTGTTGGATTTAAAGATAAATTTTGCTCTTTTGCCATCTTTATAGATACAGATGCGAAATCTCCAAGGAATGTAGAACAACATAAAGGTCTTCCACATGGTCCTAGACCGCCAAGCATTTTAGCTTCATCTCTAACCCCTATCTGTCTTAATTCTATTCTTGTTTTAAATATAGTCGCTAAGTCTTTTACTAATTCTCTAAAGTCTACTCTTCCATCAGCTGTAAAATAGAATATAACTTTATTATTATCGAAAGTATACTCTACATCGATTAATTTCATATTTAATCCATGTTCTTCTATTTTCTTTAGGCATATATCTAAAGCATCCTTTTCCTTCACTTTATTATCCTTATGTTTATTTATATCATCTTCTTCTGCAACTCTTATAACACTCTTTAATGGTGCCACTATATCAGTTTCTGGTATTTCTTTAATACCAATTACACATTCTCCAAACTCTATTCCTCTCGCTGTTTCTACAACAACAAAATCGCCTTTTTTTACATTTAAATCGCTTGGATCAAAATAATATATTTTACCGGCCTTCTTGAATCTTACGCCTACAACTTTTATCATTATTTAAACCTCCATAAAACCTATAAGCATCACTCTAATCGTTAATTGAAAGTTAGAATTACTTAATAATGTTACTCTAGCGTCCCCAATTTTATCGATTATTTTATTAAGCTTCTTATAGGACATTTCAATAGCTAATTGTTTTATATTTTCTATTTTATCCCCATTTATTATTCCACTAGTATCGCTTATTTCTTTATAGACAATTACGTCTCTTATAAAGGAGGCTAAAATGTTTAGTATTTCTTCTTTTCTATCTTTAAACGATAATATCTTATCTTCAAAGTCTAAAAGACTTTTCGTATTACTACTAACTAATGTATATAATAAATCAATTAATATATTTCTTAAATCCTTTAATGAGGAATCCCTTAGAAAATCCTCAGCTTTTCCTGGGATTCCTTCACTATATGCAATAGCAGCATTAATTTCATCACTACTACAATCATCAATTCCTAAACTTTCTATATAAATCTTAACTTCATTCTTTGTTAGTGGAGTTAACTTATATACTTGACATCTTGATTTTATAGTATCTAAAATAAGCTCTAAACTCTCACATAACAGAATAATAAAAACACCTTTTGGTGGTTCTTCTATAGTCTTTAAAAGAGCATTCTGTGCTTGTACTGTCAACTTATTTCCATCATAAATTATAATAACTTTTTTATCGCCTTCAAATGGCTTCTTATTTATTTCATCAACAATTTCTCTTACATCATCTACCCCAAAAGAGGCTTTTTTAGATCTATAATTTACAATGTCTATAGAATTTCTATCTTCACGCACCCCTAATATACTTTTAGCTAGTATATTAGCTAAACTACTCTTTCCAATTCCATCTTCTCCAACAATTATATGTGCATGGGAAATTTCATCTTTCTCTATTCTTTTTTTAAAACTATCAATTATTCTTTCGTGCCCAATAAATTTCCCCATTACACCCTCCAATGTAATTATATTTTAATAAATTGATCTACATCTATAACGAATATAGTAGCTCCCCCAACTTCAATTTCTATAGGGTATGACATATACATGTCAACATTTCCTGTGATAGGGGTTGGCGTTGTTATAACTTGTTTTCTAGTTTTACAAACATCTTCTACAACATCTATAACCGCTTGAACTTTATCTTTTTCAACACCTATAATTAAGGTTGTATTTCCTGATTTTAAAAACCCTCCAGTTGATGCTAACTTAGTAACTCTAAAGCCTGCTTCTGTAATTGCATCTACTAAATCTAAAGCATCATCATCTTGTACCATAGCTATTACCAATTTCATATTAACCCCTCCAATAAAATTATACTCCTATAATAATATTCTATCATAAAAGATATATAAATTGATTAAAATTTTTTCTCTCAATATATTTTATTTAATAAAATCAGTAATTATTTCTTTTACAACCTTAAAAACTTCATCTATTGATTTTTCTGCATCAATTTTTACAAACTTCTCTTTATTTTCTTTATATAGTTTTAGATATCCATCTCTTACTTTATTATGAAAATCTATTTTTTCTAAATCTAATCTATTTATTTCTCTATCTTTATTTTTATTTATTCTATCTAATCCTATTTCTGGTGATATATCAAATAATATATTTAAATCTGGCATATATTCACCTACTGCAAATTTATTTATTTGATATATTTCATCTACTCCTATATTTCTAGCATATCCTTGGTAAGCTAGTGATGAGTATATAAATCTATCACATAAAACTATAGTTCCTCTGTCAATTTCAGGAATAACTTTTTCAACTAAGTGTTGCCTTCTAGCGGCAGCATATAGTAATGCTTCTGTTCTGCTGTCCATTTTTGTATTCTTAGTATCTAATATTACTTCTCGTATATCTTCTGATATTTTAATTCCACCTGGCTCCCTAGTCTTAATACACTCTATATTACCTTGAACTAGATAATCATATACCATGTCCAATATTGTGCTCTTACCAGATCCTTCTCCACCTTCAAATACTATAAATTTTCCTTTGTCCATTATTTATACCTCATGCTATTTAAAAATTGTAGTTGCTTAATATCCACTCTTTTATTCTATCTTTATAAAAATTATACTCAAAATCATCAACTGTCATTGTTGCTATCTTATCATTACAATAATGGCATAATAAGCTTTTCTCTATAATTATATCACTATATACTTCTTTCCCACAAATCTTACATTTATTTTCATTTTTATCTATTCCTTTTATTAATAAATCCATACTATCCCATCCTTTTATAATAATTTTATTATAATTCTCACCAAATAACATTATTTCTATACTAAAAAAGCCTATATATAAATGAAAATTCTTTATATCTAGTCTAAATAATAATATTTATATAAAGCATTTATATTGAATTTATATAGAACTTTAAATACACATTTCAAATTTACTATCTTATTAAATATTTAATAAATAATTATTTGAATTTAAGGGAAAATTAAAAACAAGATAATTTGGGAGGAAAATAATATGAAACAAGAAATGATTTATTATTTAGAAAAAAATAAAGATGACATAAAGAAATTAAATGATTATTTATACAATAACCCAGAAGATAGTTACAATGAATATAATAGTTATAATTATATTTGTAATTTCCTAGTTGATCATGATTTTACTGTAAAAAAGGAATTTTTAGAATTAAAAACGTCCTTTTATGCATCTAAAGGAAATGGTCATCCTAAAGTATGTTTTTTATGTGAATATGATGCTGTTCCTGGCGAGGGACATTTAACTGGTCATAACTTATTAACATCAACTTCAATTGCTGCTGCTTTAACCCTAAGTTCTATTATTGAAAAAATAGGTGGTACTATAATACTGATAGGCTGCCCTGGTGAATATCTAGGAGGAACCAAATCCGTTATGGTAAAACAAGGTGTCTTCGATGATATTGATGTTGTTTTAGTTGCACACCCTGATACTATAACCTCAGAAAGTGGAAGCTCATCTGCTATAATACCATTAAGTATAAAATTTATAGGTCATAGTGGATTAAGCTTTTTAAATAAAGGTACATATACATCTCTAGACGGTATTCTTTTAACATTTAATATTTTAAATTCATTATTAAAGGGATTCCCAGAAGATGTAGAAGTAAACTCAATATTATCTAATGGCGGTTTTACCCCTTTACTATTACCGCTAGAATCTGAAGCTAAATTTTATATTAGAGCTAAGGAAATGGATATGGCTAAAATTGCAGAAAGCAAGTTGAGAGAAATTGCTATTTATGTTTCAAAGCTTATAAGAGTTCAATATTCAATATCTTTATATGAACCCGAAAATGAAGAACTAATAACTAACAGAACTTTAAATAGATTATTTAGCCATAATTTAAAGGAAAATGGTATAATAAATATTTCTGGTCCAAGAGATATTTATTCTGGATTAAGCTTAGGAATTGTTAGTAAAAAAGTTCCTTGCATTCATCCTTATATATCAATAGTTCCAGATAACAGCATAAAGTATGGTACAAAAGAATTTGCTAAAGCCACAATATCTGATTATGGCTTTGAAGAAGCAATGAAAGCTGCTTTATCTTTATCCTTTACAGGGCATGATATTATATTAAATGAAAATCTTTTATCAGAAGTAAAAAATGAATTTTATAAAAAATAGGCTCTATATAGAGTCTATTTTTCTATATAGAGCCTTTTATTATATAATTTCTTTTCTTACTAACTTACATTTCAACTCTCCATGTTTTATTAACTTAGTAATAAATTTATCGCTTGGCTGAAATTTAATTTTTTCGATTTTATCTCCATTTTTAAAAATGCAATAATATGACTTTGTATTAATTCTATTACATAAGTATCTTTTTGATTTTTTTAAAAATTGATATTCTTTAGGTATAGATGATCGCTCACCTATATACAATACATCAGAAATTCTTATACTTTCTAAATTTTTTTCTTCTTTATTATTAATTAGATTTATTATAAGCTTGTCTGCTATCACTGCATATTTATAAGACACTGAACAACTTCTAATTTCTTTAACAATCAAAATTATAGTTACTAACACTAGAGATATATTAAATATATGACCAATTATATGTCTATTATATTTAGATCTTTCTACTGCTTCTCCTAAATATAATGTAGTTGTTATCACAAGTAAGATCATTGAAATAACTGGTACTCTCTTTTTAGCAACAACTTCTCTATGCATCATTTCCTATTTATCCCCCATCAAGATATTACTTTATTCGTTTAAGCAATATTGTGATTATACTAATTATCCGTACTTTTATCCACATTAATATTTAATAATTAATAGGCTTATTTTTATCATCTCTTTTGATTGAATTAAATTATTTTCTGAATATACATTTTTTCTTTTGATATCTTCATTTATCTATATCAATAATTTTAAAAATAAAAATTTAATTATCATAGTACAAACAAGCATATTAATAGTATAATTATCTTTGAGATTTACTTAAGGAGGTTAATTATGATACAAATTTATAAAAGCATTAGTGAACAAAATCCATCACTGAAAATTCTTGATAATCTAGAGCCAGGTTGTTGGATTAATATTATAGCACCTTCTGATGAAGAATTAATTTTAATTTCAAAGAAGACAGGTGTTCCATTATCAT
This sequence comes from Clostridium sp. D46t1_190503_E9, assembly GCF_015555225.1. NCBI lineage: Bacteria > Bacillati > Bacillota > Clostridia > Eubacteriales > Clostridiaceae > Clostridium > Clostridium sp. D46t1_190503_E9. The sequence continues at coordinate 2,235 of NZ_JADNKB010000014.1, read as the reverse complement.
TTTTAAAAGCTCCATTAGACGATGAGGAAACTTCTCGTATAGATATAGAAGATAATTGTTTATTAGTTGTAGTAGATATTCCATTTACTGAAATGGAAGATAACTCACTTACATATGATACATATCCTTTAGCAATTATTCATACAGAAAAGCAACTTATAACAGTATGCCTAAAGAATAGTCGTATTTTAACTGATTTTATAAATGGTAAAGTGAAATCATTTTATTCATTTAAAAAATCAAGGTTTATATTACAAATATTAAATAGAATATCGAATTCTTACTTAATTTATCTAAGACAAATAGATAAAAAGAGTTTAATGATAGAAAAAAGATTGCATAAATCTATGAAAAATAGAGAACTTATTCAACTACATTCATTAGAAAAATCATTGGTTTACTTCTCTACATCACTTAAAGCAAATGAAATTACTCTTGAAAAAATGCTAAAACTAGATATAATGCAAAAATATGAGGAAGATCAAGATGTTCTAGAAGATGTTATAATTGAAAATAAACAAGCTATTGAAATGACTGAAATATATAGTAATATTCTTGCAAGTACAATGGATTTCTTCGCTTCTGTTATTTCAAATAACCTGAATATAGTTATGAAAGTTTTAGCTTCTGTTACAATATTAATGGCAATACCTACTGTTATTGGTGGTATATTTGGAATGAATTTTATAAAAATGCCACTAATTAATAATGAATATGGTTTTGAAATTACAATGGTTATTACATCAATATTAACTTTTGGTGCAGCATATTTATTGTATCGAAAAGATATGTTTTCATAGAAATAAAGCTAGTTATCAGTACTAGCTTTATTTTTTTTGTAGTATATTTACATATAAATAATTTTAAGTAGGTGTATATATTGTTAAAATTAAAAACATTAGATAGTTCTGCTACTATCGGTATTATTGCTCCGGCATCATCAGAATCTAGGGAATTTATAGATAAAAAAATCGATGTATTTAAAAAGCTAGGATTTAAAATAAAAAAAGGTAAGCATTTATATGATTCTTATGGATATTTAGCTGGAGATGATAAAGCCCGTGCTGATGATCTTAATTCCATGTTTGCTGATAAGGACGTAGATGCTATAGTTTGTCTTAGAGGTGGCTACGGGTCAATTAGAATGGCTTCTTATTTAGATCTAAAACTGATAAAGAATAATCCCAAGCCCTTCTGTGGATATAGTGATATAACCTTATTATTAAATTATATTAATAAAACTTGTAAGTTTACGACATTCCATGGTCCAATGATAACATCTAATTTTGATGATATCATGACTAAAGAATACTTCTTAAAAATTTTTTCAAATAAAAATTCTAAAATAATATACAACTTGAAAGATATATGTGTGGATAATTATCTAGTATGGAACAAACAAAATTTTAAAGGTAATATCGTTGGAGGAAATTTATCTATAATTTGTTCTACAATTGGGACTCCATATGAAATAGATTTTAAAGATAATATTCTACTTATTGAAGATGTCAATGAAAGCCCTTATGCTGTGGATAGAATGTTATCACAACTAATTTCCTGTGGAAAACTTCAAAAGCTTTGTGGAATAATGATAGGATATTTTACTGACTGTACAAATAAAGATACTGATTTTTCAATAGATGAGATTATAAATCAAAAATTACTTCCATTAAATATACCTATTATTCAAGGTCTTCCTATAGGTCATGATTATCCTAATATAACTATTCCAATAGGCTCATTATTCGAATTCCTATCCGATAATGATTTACTTATTCAAAAAAAGATAATTTTCAAATAAAAAAATCCTACAAGTAATCTTGTAGGATTTTTTGGAGGCGCCACCCGGATTTGAACCGGGGAATAAAGGTTTTGCAGACCTCTGCCTTACCACTTGGCTATAGCGCCATACCTGGTGGCTCGACCAGGAATCGAACCAGGGACACGAGGATTTTCAGTCCTCTGCTCTACCGACTGAGCTATCGAGCCACATTACCTGGCAACGTTCTACTCTCCCACACAGTCTCCCATGCAGTACCATCGACGCTGTAGAGCTTAACTTTCCTGTTCGGAATGGAAAGGAGTGTTTCCTCTACGCCATCATCACCAGATTTCAGAGTGTTCTCTGAAAATTGCATACGAATTAATTTTAAGCCTGTTTTTATTGGTCAAGCCCTCGACCTATTAGTATCAGTCAGCTAAATATGTTACCACACTTACACCTCTGACCTATCA
>NZ_JADNKB010000013.1:0-114135 GCF_015555225.1 Clostridium sp. D46t1_190503_E9 | reverse complement strand
TGGTGGCTTACCCGGGAATCGAACCCGGTACACCTTGATTAAAAGTCAAGTGCTCTACCGATTGAGCTAGTAAACCAAGTTGGCTGGGATAGCAGGATTCGAACCTACGAATACCGCAGTCAAAGTGCGGTGCCTTACCGCTTGGCGATATCCCAGCGTATGGGGTGAACGATGGGACTCGAACCCACGACAACCAGTGCCACAAACTGGCGCTCTACCAACTGAACTACGTTCACCATAATGGTGCGTTATCAGGGGATCGAACCCGGGACACCCTGATTAAGAGTCAGGTGCTCTACCAACTGAGCTAATAACGCATATCTGGTGCGTGTTAAGAGATTCGAACTCCTGGCCCACGCCTTAGAAGGGCGTTGCTCTATCCAGCTGAGCTAAACACGCATATTACCATTATTATATTATGTTTAATGGAGCGGGTGATGAGAATCGAACTCACGTAACTTGCTTGGAAGGCAAGGGCTCTACCATTGAGCTACACCCGCATATTAAATTTTAAGTGGTCGGGGTGACAGGGATTGAACCTGCGACCTCATGGTCCCAAACCACGCGCGCTCCCATCTGCGCCACACCCCGGTGTTGATGGTGCGTGTTAAGAGATTCGAACTCCTGGCCCACGCCTTAGAAGGGCGTTGCTCTATCCAGCTGAGCTAAACACGCTTATTCTTGTAAAGAACATAAATTATTTTATATCATTCTTTGTCACTTGTCAACATATTTTTTAACCACTTTTATGGAGCGGGTGATGAGAATCGAACTCACGTAACTTGCTTGGAAGGCAAGGGCTCTACCATTGAGCTACACCCGCATATTTATTTTAAAAGTGGTCGGGGTGACAGGGATTGAACCTGCGACCTCATGGTCCCAAACCACGCGCGCTCCCATCTGCGCCACACCCCGATATCTTTAATATCTCTCAGCGACAATGTTTATTCTACAATAGGATTAGCAATCCGTCAATACATTTTTTAAAAAATAATCTATATAAGAGAATTTTGGAGATTTAACTAGATATTTAATAATATTGTAAATTAATAACGGATTGCAAAAAAATATTATTCTATTTCTTTTAAATATATATTAGTCTTTTTATTTTCTAATATTTCTATAAATCCTAATGTCTTCTTCGCTCTTCCATAAGGTAATGTTATGCTCCCAGGGTTCATCATAGTTAATCCATCATGTTCATTTATTAAAGCTTTATGAGAATGCCCAAAAAGCACTATATCCGCTCCGACTTCTTTACCCTTATAGAATATAGTATTGTATTCATTCTTTACATTATACATATGCCCATGAGTCATATATATCTTTAATCCCATTATGTCTACTATTCTTTCAATAGGATACTCAGTGGAAATATCACAATTCCCTTTAACTGCATATACTTCACCATTAAAATCATTTAATAACATTTTTGTATCTGGAGCTCCATCTCCACAATGTAATATGATATCTACGTCTGATAAATATTTTTTTATAGCATTTATAGATGAAGCTTCATAATGAGAATCACTTAATACAGCAATCTTCATAATTTCCTCCTATAGAAACTCCTTTATAACTGCACTTATTTTCTTAAGCGCAATTCCTCTATGAGATATATTATTTTTTTCTTCCATTGTAAGCTCTGCAAAAGTCTTATTAAAAGGTTCATATAAGAATAGTGGATCATATCCAAATCCATCACAGCCTCTTTCTTCTTCTAATATATAGCCATTTACAGTTCCTGTTACTGATTTATATATATTTTTATCATTTATTAATGCTAATTGACAAACAAATCTAGCATTTCTATTATCATAACTAACGCCCTTTAAATTACTAAGTAATTTTTCATTATTTTTCTTATCATTTCCGTGCTCTCCAGCATATCTTGCTGAATATACTCCTGGTTCACCATTTAAATATTCAACTTCTAAACCGGAATCATCTGACATTACTATAAAATTACTTTCCCCTCTTTTTATCAACTCTTTATATATCTCTTCACTTTTCTTTTTTGCATTTTCTTCAAATGTTATTCCATCTTCTTCAACATCTATATCTAATCCGATATCTTTTAATGAAAAAACATTAATAGGCATACCTTCTAGAACCTTCTTTATCTCAATTATCTTCCCTTGATTATTACTTGCTATTATTAGCTTTTTCATATCATTATTTTCCTCCAGTACCTATCCAAAGCGCATCCATCTTTAAAGCATCCTTTTGTATTTGTACCATTTGTTTTATACCTTTTTGAGCTAAGTCTAATAAGTCATTTAAGTCAGCTCTACTAAATGGTGATTCTTCTCCAGTTCCTTGAATTTCTATAAATTCACCTTCATCCGTAGCAATAACATTCATATCTACCTTAGCGTTAGAATCCTCTTCATAACATAAATCTAAAATCTTTTCGTCGTTTAATATACCAACACTAGTTGCACTTACAAACTTTCTTATTGGATAAACTTCAAAAGGCTTTTCCTTATGTAGTTTATTTACAGCATCTACTAAAGCTACAAACGCCCCTGTAATAGATGTAGTTCTTGTTCCGCCATCTGCTTGTATAACATCGCAATCTATCCATATTGTTTTTTCACCAAGTGCTTTTAAATCCATTACTGATCTTAAAGCTCTTCCTATTAACCTTTGTATCTCCATAGTTCTTCCATCAACCTTTAATCTAGCTATATCTCTAACTTTTCTTGTTCCAGTTGATCTTGGAAGCATATTATATTCAGCTGTTATCCATCCTTCACCTTGACCTTTTAAAAATGGTGGAACCTTATCTTCTATAGATGCTGTACAAATAACTTTTGTATCACCAACTTCTATTAATACAGATCCCTCTGCATACTTTGTATATCCTCTAGTTATCTTAGTCGTTCTTACTTGTTCATTTTTTCTTCCATCTATTCTCATGATTTTACCTCCAATTCTTAATATTATTAAAATTTATGCACTATTTTAGCATTATCCTCATATTATTAATATAAGGATTAATGAAGAGGTGAAGAAATTGCGATATATAGGACCATTTTTTAGAATGAATAAACTATCTCAAAAAGAAATTAACGGCCAACTTTTTCACTTGTCTAAGGAGGCCATAAGGACGTTAGTTCTTGAGTCAAAATGTGGATTAGTTGATTCAGTTAAAAATTATAAAAAAACATCATCCTCCATTGATATTACCACATCTGGTAACTTTTCTCCACTACTATGTATATATAGGAAATCTTCTCCAAACTATATTCATAGTAAAAATTACAATGGATTTGATGAATCTTCCTTTAAAAAGGATATTTCTCCAATAACTAATGCATTAATGACTACAAGCATACTTGATTTAACTACTTATTACTCAAGATTTAAAGATGCCGATGAAAAATTATACTCTTACTCTAAAATATATAAAAAGTTATCTAGGGAACAACTTGATTTTTATTCAGTGAACTTAAGAAACAATGAAGGAATTTTCACCGAGAAAAAAAATCTTTCTGAGAATAACCATAAAGGATTTAACCTTACAGATAAAAATAATAAATTTAAATTTTCTGATCAAGCCTTTATGATGGTTGCTTATAACTTATATTCAATATTATATCCAGAAGATGAAATTTCAGAAGACTATAATAAGTTTTCACTCGAAATACTAGAAATGCTTAATGAGTTTAAAGAGAAAATATATGAATGTTCATTTGAAGAAATATGTAAAATCCTTACTGCAATAAATATTTTTTATAGTCATTCAAAAAATTCTGATGCTCAAGTTTTAATAATAGATTTAACAGATTTTCTTATTAATAAATTTGATGAAAAGGACTATTATATTGACTCTCTAGATTTTACATGCCTATTCTCAATAAACTTAATGTTGTCATTTAAACATACTCAAATGATTACATTTAATGAAAAAGCCAAAGAAATTATTAATAAATTAGTGTCTTTATATGATGATGAAAAGGAAGTTTTTCTTAAGCTTTCTGGTAAAAAGGATTTGAAATATTCATGTTTTGATATTGTCTTCTATTTCTTAGCTATTGTTATGTATTCAAAGGAATTCAATAAATATAATGAGTATAGAAATATGATTTCATCATTATACAGAAAATATTTTATAAATTCTGGTTTAATTACCGCTTGGCCTGAAGCTCCTACTCTAGATGATGCAGAGAGATATAAAGGATTAACCTTAAATTCAGCTGATATGTTAGAAGAAAACTTTTTTAGAATGCCTACAACTTCAACACCTACAAGCTTAGGCATAGCTCCAATTTTTAACAAAAGTATTTCTTACTCTAAAAAAAGAGATTCATTTTCACCATCAGGATCATCTTTTGACAGCTTTAAAAACATGTATATATATCAATTAATAATTTTCCTATTTAAAGATGACTTTATGCGTGAAGTAAACATACTCGACCATGAATCTTCTTATAGAAATGATTCCAATAATCCTATTATAGAAGATGAAAATGATGAAGACAATCTATCAAAAAAAGATATATCAGAAGTTGAAGATGAAGAGTTTGTAGAAGTTGAAAATAAAGAGTTATTAGATCCTTCTAATGATCAAAGCGAGAATTAAATAATCAAACTAAATCATAAAGACTGGGCTTTGCCCAGTCTTTATGATTTTTCTATTTTACTGTAATCTATATTTCCATTACCATCTAATAGCATATTTTTTATTTTACTATTTATAGCTATATTATCATTATAAAAAGCTAATGGTAAAACTTGATATGTGTTAAATAAATCATCTTCTAATTTTGAAAATAATTCTACTCTCTCGCCTTCTGTTTTTGCTAATAACAATTGATTTTTATACTTATCTGGAAGAAAATTTACTAATGCGTTGTATATAGAACTATCTCCTGAAAAATTTGAATCACCATGAATTAATGCTATATCATAATAGTTAACATCTTTAATAGAATTCATTTCATCTTTCGTAATTAATTTATAACTTAAATACATATCTGTATTGTTTGAAAACCAGTTTGATATATATTCACAAATTTCCTTATTTTGAGTGCCTTCTTCGGCAACTAATGAAATTTCATCTGGTTTATTCCATTCAACAGTATTATTACTCATAACTTTTCTAGCTTGAAGCTTAGCTAAGTCCCCTTTATCTTCTCTGAAATAACTTCCTTCAGCTAATTCTATGAACATACTATTTTCCAATTGATATTGTCCTATAGATTTATTTAATAATCCATATATATCTTTTTTCCCCTCTATTGGTATAGAGTCACTATTAGGATTAAATGTTAAATACATAGCTTTATTTGATTCTAATGTTATTAATCTATCCTCACTACTTAATCTACTTAATTGGCTCTTAGGTGGATTTATAACTATATCTCTTCCCCCAATCTCAAAAGCTGCCATAGCTAATTCTTCACCTTCATCTGCAACTATCTTAATTGTTGCAACCATATCTGTATTTGTACCGCTATTTCTATTAAGGGTCAATTCATCAATAGTCATATCTGAAATACTATAGTATCCTGAATAAATTAACTCACCATAATTTTGTCTTATATTTTCCCATAATAAAACGTTCTTTCTAAGCCTATATTGAGGTGTTGTTAATTCTTCAATAAATTTATCATCTTTTGAGTTTAATCTAAAAATAACATTACTATCTCCTGAAGTTATCCCTACATTTTCTGTAAAAGATCCTGTTCCATCCCTAAACGCTTTTGCTCCATATACATTTAATAAAGCACCTATATTCTCCTCTTCTTCTTCTGTTAATATCTCCCTAAAAAAAGTCACTATATCTTTAGGTGTTATCTTAGTTCCATCACTCCAATAAATATCTGACCTTATCTTAAAATCATATTCTAATCCATTATCCCTTACCTCAACACTTTCTGATAAGGAAGGAACTATATTTTTAGAATCATCTAATTCAACTAATCCCCTACTAGTTGCACATACTATATCTTGTATTCTCTTATCTAAACTTCCTACAGATTTAAAATCTGTTGGCACAGTAGATACTGAATATGTAAATATTTCTTTGTTTTGAGCTGTCTCTTGATTCACCACTTCTATAAATCCTAACAAAAACCCTATTAATAATGCAGTTGTTGCCACTAATAATATTACTTTCTTCATATATGCTTCTCCTTATGATTAGTATCTTTCTAAATTATAGACATCTAAGGTTAATAGTAAACATTAATATGAAATTTTATACATTTATTCGAATTTGTTCTAAACTATATTAATTTGTATGCTATAATATTTTTATATAAAATTTGGAGGTAATATTTATATGGATTTAGCTGTTCAAATTTTTCAAATAGTTTTTTATAGCATTGGTGCTTTATTTATGATAACTTTTTCTATCATAGGAATATGGAGTTTTATTATTTTTAATAAAACATATAAGGCTAGAAGAATACAAAATTATCTTTTAGAAAAAATATATCAAGCTATTAATCAAATTACTTATAAGAATAATAGCTCACTTAATGAAAATTCAGAAGAGGAATTGCTTAGCCTTGATGATTTAATTGATGAAGATGAAAATTAGAAATTTAGCAAAATAAAGATAGGGAAGGTATTTAGCCTTCTCTATCTTTATTTATAAATTAAATTATAATATCTATTTATTGAATTCTTAAATTCTAATATATCAAAGTATCTTCCAAACCTTAGTGTTTCTTTCCCATTAATAAATAGCAATAAAATAGGCAAAGAAAATATATCATATTGAGATGCTAACACCTTATTTTCTATTGCATTAATCTCAAGAAATTTAATTTCATTATAATCCTTAATAATATATAAAATTTTTTCTTTTATTGCATCACAAGCCCCACAAGTTGATCCACTAAAATATACAATACTTATTGGATTGTTCATTATTAACGCTTCCATAATTCCTCCTACTTCAATTTAAATGCTAACCTTTAATATATTTATTATATCACTTACTCATTTCATTTATAAAATTATCACTTTAGGCAATACTAGAACATGAGGTGAATAATTATGAAAACAAAAAATAAATATAGTTTATTACTTTTAGTAACTCTATCCATTATTTCCTTTATAACATTAATTCCTGCATCTTTAGTAAAAAGTAATAATTTAGGTGATGCTCAATTTGAACTTAAACCATTACCATATGCTTATGACGCATTAGAGCCTTATATTGATAAAGAAACTATGATGCTTCATCATGATAAACATGAAAAAGCTTATGTTGATAATCTTAATAAAGCCATTTCTAAATATCCTGAATTGTACTCTAAAGGATTAGAAGGATTGCTAGAGGATTTAGAATCAGTACCAGATGATATTAGAGAAGCTGTTAAAAATAACGCAGGTGGAGTATATAATCATGAATTCTTTTGGTCTATAATGTCTCCTACTAAAAATCAAAATCCTAAAGGAGACTTATTAAATGCAATTAATAGAGACTTTGAATCTTATGATAATTTTAAAACTAAATTTAAAGAAGCTGCGTTAGGTAGATTTGGATCTGGCTGGGCATGGTTAGTATCTGATAAAGATGGTAAGTTGTCAATTCTATCTACTGCAAACCAAGATAGTCCTATATCTTCATGTTTAACTCCTATTATAGGAATAGATGTTTGGGAACATGCATATTATCTTAAATATCAAAATAGACGTGCTGAATACATAGATAATTGGTGGAATGTAGTTAACTGGGAGCAAGCTGAAAAAAATTATACTAATAATAAATAAATTCATAGATTAAAAAGAGACTATTCACTAATTATTTAGTGCAACAACTTCTTTTTAATTAATAGTTGATAATAGATAATTAATATTATAATTCATGTAAGCTTATTTATGCAAAAGTGAATTAGCGAAAGGATAAAAAAGTTAATAAAAAAAACAACGAAAAACTCGTCTAAGTCAGTAAAATCAACAACTTAAAAGGGGCTCGCGTTTCCCTAGCCCCTTTTAAATTTTTCACTCTTAATCGTATATCAATCTCTTTTACTTTATTATTTATATATAAACTTTAAAACATTACTATAATCATGGTATGAAAATGATATTCCTTTATATTTATACTCTTTTTTTATTTTTCTCCAATCACTCTTTAATGCATCATATCCTTTGTAATAATAAGTAGTATTATCTGTAACACCATATTTATCATTCGGTGCTTGTGTTTCTGCTATTATATTAATCTTCTTATTATACATTTTACTTAAGTTAACTTCATCTTTTATATTTTTCACCGGCTTTTCTATATTATAATTCATTACAGCTATTTCATCCGAATTAATTATTATTTGTTCTATAATATCTTTTTCTAACCAGTATGGTATAACATTGATTAATTCTAAATCAGACTTCTTACAATATGAATATGACTTATGAAGCATCTTTATATATTCATCTTCATCCCATCCTTCATCTAATGTCCAAGGTTCTACATCTAGCACTATTGCTTTAATCTTTAAATCATTATCAACTTTTTCATTATAATCATTTATAAATTCTATTCTTTTAATAAACTTATTTACATCTTTATACCAATTTGCATCTCCAGTTAAAAAGTATACCTCTGCTTGAGTATTAGATTTAATATTTTCTATAAATCCACTAATTTCATCAACTGTTAATCCTGATAAGTTTTGATAAACTGTAGATATATTTAGATCATTAATAACCTTATACATATTGCCTAAATCATTATTTTTTATTACTTTAGTACTCCAAGAAAAAATACTAGTATTTTTTATGTTCATAATAGATAAACTATATATAGTAGTTAATATAATTATAATGATAATTATTGAGACTATTAATTTTATTATCTTCACTAGACTCCTCCCATTTATCTTTATAAATTATTTAACAGGCTTAAGGATTTTATTATCCTTAAGCCTGTTATCTTTAATTACTATATTATATTTTAAATTTACTAATTTATACTAGAATATTGTATTTTGCTCTTCTTTATCAAATAAATGAATTTTATTGGAATCAAATCCAAATTCTATTGAATCTCCAATCTTATAATCAACACCTGTTCTAGATTTAATTATAAAGTTTGCTCCATCCTTTTTAACGTGAATATATGTTTCTGCACCTAAGTTTTCTTTTAAATCAACTTCTCCTTTGAAAGTAACAACTCCTTCAGCTGCTAGCTCTTCCTTTGAATGATATATATTCTCTGGTCTTACACCAACTATAACTTCTAAGTTTTCAGCATTCTTTTCTTTTACTATCTTAGCCTTTTCAGTTGGAATCTCGATTAATTTATCAAATACTTTAACATAGTTTTTGCCATCCTTAACAAGGTTTTGTCCGTATGTCATATTCATTTGAGGACTTCCTATAAATCCTGCAACGAAAAGATTTGCTGGATGGTTATATATTTCAGTTGGTGAAGCAACTTGTTGGATAACTCCATCCTTCATAACAACTATTCTTGTTCCTAAAGTCATTGCTTCTGTTTGGTCATGTGTTACATATATAAATGTAGTATTTAATTTATTATATAACTTTGAAATTTCTATTCTCATTTGAACTCTTAATTTAGCATCAAGGTTTGATAAAGGCTCGTCCATTAAGAATACTTTAGGACTTCTAACTATAGCTCTTCCCATAGCAACTCTTTGTCTTTGTCCACCTGATAAAGCCTTTGGCTTTCTATCTAAAAGATGTTCTATATCTAGTATCTTTGCTGCTTCTCTAACTTTAGTATCTATTTCTTGCTTTGGTAACTTTCTAAGCTTTAATCCAAACGCCATATTTTCATATACTGTCATATGAGGATATAATGCATAGTTTTGGAAAACCATCGCTATATCTCTGTCTTTTGGAGCTACATCATTTACTAACTTATCATCTATGTATAATTCTCCTCCAGATATTTCTTCTAATCCAGCAATCATTCTTAGTGTAGTTGACTTACCACATCCTGATGGTCCAACGAAAACTATAAATTCTCTGTCCTCAATATCTAAATTGAAATCTTGAACTGCCTTAAATCCATTTTCATATACTTTTTGAATATTTTTCAAACTTAAACCTGCCATAATCTTCTCCTCCAAATTTATATATTAATAAAACGCTAATGGATTAACTCTTTTAATTAAATTTGTTAAGTTTTCATCCATAGCCAATTGAAATCCTACAACACCTTTAGATGTTTTTGCCATATAAACCATGTTTTTTAATCCAGACTCTTCTAAATAAGCTTTAACAATTTTACTGTTACTCTTGTCCATTCTTTCTGAACTTTTAACACTTGATATTTCTCTAATATTAAAACTTCCTATTTCTGTTCTTTTACTCTTATTCATTATCTTGAATATTACTAATTCATCTCCTGTAAGCTCATATTCATATTCAACTATAAGCTTCCTAGACAAAATGAAGACTCCTAAGTATATTAGCCCAAAAACTACTGCAAACACCAAATTCAACATTGCTGCAAACAATATTGCAAAAATTAACGAAACCTTAGATAAAATATTTAATATCTTTTCTAAACTTCCATAATCTTTAGTTTGAAACTGTTCATAAAAGCACTCCATACCTCAACCCCCTTATTGAATATCGTTTACAAAGGTTTATGGTTTTATTATAATATCTTTTTTATTTATTTCAATATTATTATCCTTAATACATATTTTTCTTAAATTATGACTAATAAAAAATTAAATATATTGTGATATTTCACAAATAAAATAATTTTGAATAAAAAAATATAGTAAGCAGAAACTTACTATATTTTTCGAACTATCTTTATATATACTTTTCTAATTTAAATATCTAACACTTTTATAAGACTTATCTTACCTTAACAACTGATAATCTATGCAATGCCCTAGTACACATTATATATTTAATTAAATTGTCGGTATTTTCATCAAAATCAACAATTATTACAGCATCAAATTCTAACCCCTTAGCATAATAAGATGGTATTAATACCTTTCCACCCTTATACACTACATCTCCACCATTGAATGCCAATATACTTGTATACTTTTTAAGTTCTGGAGATATAAGGTTTAATTCTTCTTTTCCTTTTGTTATTATTGCTATATTTTCATATTTTTCTTCTTGATAATCCTCTAATAAATTTAATACTACATCTATTAAATCTTCTTCATCATCTTTTGAAACTGTTGTTTCTAATACATCAAACTCACCTTTTCTTACAAATGGAACAACTGCATTTTCATCTAAAAGCTTACTTGCATATTCCATTATTTGATAAGTTGATCTATAGCTCTTCTTTAATTCAAACAAACTAAAAAATCCACCAAAGACTTCTTTTAATTTAAGCATAGCAGGTACTTCTTCCGCTTTCATAAGTCTTTGATTTGAATCTCCAACGATAGTATAACTCCTACATCCTGTTAACTCTTTTAAAACTAGGAACTGTAGCATATTATAATCCTGAGCTTCATCAATAACTATATGTTTTATTTCAGTATAAGATTTTTTCCCATCTAATTTTATCATTAAATATAAGATACCAGCTAAATCTAAATATGAAAGAGTTTCGATATTTAAAAATCCTTTATATATATCTATAATGCTTTCATTTTCTATCCAATTTTCTATTTCAGCCTTAGATTTCATAACTTCTCTTACTATATCTCTTATCGCAATTCTTCTTCTGAATTCAATATTATTTTCTTCAATTACTAACTCTTCAGCAGATAGCTTTGATTTTTCTTCTTGTGCCTTTAAATTGATTTCTCTTACTTTTTCGTCTCTCTTATCTTTTATCTTTGAAAATAATATTCTCTTTATTTTTTGACTTCGTCTAAATATAGGCATATATTTATAATGCTTCTCAAAAAGCTCTTCTATTTCATCTATAGAAACTATTTCTTCATCTAAAAATCTTACTGTATCTATTTCAAAATAATTTTCTTCAATATCTTCTATTTTTTTATTAAGAGCTTCTATGAATCTATTTGATGACTTATATCTTATATCTTCAATTATTTCTTCATTACCTTTTAATACTTGTTCTAAATAAGATGTTATATCTCTTACAGGTTCATTTAATCCTATTTCTTTATATGCGAAAGATAAAAATGTTTCGTTAATAACTGCTGTTTCGCCTAAATTAGGTAATACCTCTGAAATATAATCCATGAATATGTCATTTGGTCCCAAAATAAGAACTTTATCTGTTAATTGCTCCCTAAAATTATATAAAAGATATGCAATTCTATGAAGAGCTATAGTAGTTTTTCCTGAACCTGCAACTCCATTTACAACCACAGCTTTGTTTCTATCAGCTCTTATTATTTCATCTTGTTCTTTTTGTATCGTATTTACAATATCTTTAAGTTTTTCTCCTGAATTTGATGACAGAACCATTTGTAATATCTCATCTTGTATATTTATATCAGAATCAAAATACCCCTCTAATTTAGCCTTTTTTACAATTAATTGTCTTCTTGATAATATATCTACTGGAATTTCTCCTTGTGGGCTTTTATAGCTAGTTTCTCCAATCATTCCTTTATAAAATAAAGATGCAACTGGTGCTCTCCAATCCACTATTACAGGATCATAACTTCCTTCTGGAGTTAATCCATATCTACCTATATATAACTCTTCAGAATATCCATCATCTATAAACCCAACTTTTCCAAAGTATGGTGACTCTTTAAGTTTAACAAATTCTCCTAGTTTTTTATCTATCATTTTGTATGATTCTTCTTTAATATATCTTTCGTGATCAAAATACTCCATTAACTTATCTTCATCATCTCTATATTCTTCGATATATTTTTTTCTATAATCAAGTATATATTCTGAAATACTTTTTCTCTTCTCTATATATTTTAAAGTTTCTTCACTAAGAATATTTAATGTATTTTTTAAGTTATCCTCTTCTTTTAATAATTCTATTTTATCCAAGAGCTGATCCCCCTTTGATTTTAAATTTATATTATTAAGAAAGAGTGTAACAACAAATCCTGTACACCCTTTCATTAATTTATCCATTTTACGTTATTTTAAACTTCTGTAATCTCTTCTACGTCTATAACTTCATTTGAATCTTCAACTTTTTTCTTTTTCTTATCTCTTAATTCTGGATACTTATCATAAACAAATTCCATGAATTCGTCACCAAATATAGTTTCTTTTTCTAATAGATACTCTGAAATTTTATCAAGTAAATCTCTATTTTCCTTTAATAACTTTCTAGTATTTTCATGACAAGTTTTTATTATTCTTAGTATTTCTTCATCTACTAAAGTTGAAGTTTCATCACTACATTCTCTTACTGCTCTTCCATCTAGATATCTATTTTGAACAGATTCTAAGGCCATCATATCAAATTTATCTGTCATTCCATAAATAGTAACCATACTTCTAGCAGTTTGTGTAGCTCTCTCTATATCATTTGAAGCTCCTGTTGAAACTAAATTAAATACTTCTTCTTCAGCAGATCTACCACCTAGCATAACCATTATTTGACTTGTTAATTCATCTCTTGACACTAAGTATTTTTCTTCTTCTGGTAATTGCATTGTGTATCCTAATGCTCCCATCGTTCTAGGAACAATAGTTATCTTATGAACTGGATCTGTTTTTTCTAATAATGCAGCAACAAGCGCATGACCTACTTCATGGAATGCCACTACTCTCTTTTCCATAGGAGATAGAATTCTATCTTTCTTTTCTTTACCTGCTATTATAACTTCTACAGCTTCTCTTAAATCTTCTTGCATTACAAATTCTCTACCATGCTTTACAGCTCTTAAAGCTGCTTCATTTACTATATTAGCAAGATCTGCTCCTACTGCTCCAGGAGTGCTTTTTGCAATTTCTTGTAAGTCTACATCATCTCCAAGTTTTACTCCTTTAGAGTGAACTTTTAGTATATCTATTCTTCCTTTTAAATCCGGTCTATCTACTATTACTCTTCTATCAAATCTTCCTGGCCTTAATAACGCCTTATCTAATATTTCTGGTCTATTTGTAGCTGCTAAAACAACTATTGCTTTAGTTGAATCAAATCCATCCATTTGCGTTAATAATTGATTTAGTGTTTGTTCTCTTTCATCATTTGTTTGAATTTGAGAATCTCTACTTTTACCTATAGAATCTACCTCATCTATAAATATGATACACGGAGCATTCTTTTCTGCTTCTTGGAAAAGATCCCTTACTTTCGCTGCTCCCATTCCCGCAAACATCTCTACAAAGTTTGATCCTGATATTGATAAGAATGGAACATTTGCTTCGCCCGCTACTGCTTTTGCTAATAATGTCTTTCCCGTTCCTGGAGGACCAACTAAAAGAGCTCCTTTAGGAAGTTTAGCACCTATTTCTGTGTACTTACTAGCATTATTTAAATAATCTATTATCTCTTTTAATGATTCTTTAGCTTCATCTTGCCCTGCCACATCATCAAAAGTTATTTTTATATCATTTTCTTTATAGATTTTTGCATTACTTTTTCCCATTCCCATCCCCATCATAGGAGATGATCCCATTTTTCTACCAATTCTTCCAGCTATAAATCTAAATATAAAGAAAAGTATTATCGGCATTACTATCCAATTTAGAATAAAGTCTACTATAAAATTATTTTGTACAGGCTCACCTTTAAACTCTACTCCAGATTCATTTAAAATATTTATTAAATTAGGATCATCAACATTGCCAGTATATAATAATTTTCCTGTTTCTTTAGTATTTTCATCACTTTTAGGCAGTATTTTTATTTCTGTAGATGAAATTACAACACTTTCTACTTGCTTATTTTCTACCATATTTAAAAATTCATTATAACTTATTTCTCGAGTTGTCATAAGATTTTTAGTCGAAGTGAATGCGTATAAAAACAGAAATGCCATTACTGCATAGAATAATGTATGCTGCTTTTTATTATTGTTATTATTTTCTTCTGTATTCTTATTTTCCATTGCTCTTCCTTTCCTTGTATATCTATTTTATTTTACCAATTTGATCAAAAGGATACACTTTTATTTGAGCTTTGCCACTTATATCTTCTCCATCAATATATGGATTAATCCAGTACCTAGAGTCTTTTGACCAAAGTCTGTTATCTCCTAAGAAGAAGTATTTTCCTTCGGGTACTTCATACTCTCCATTAAAATTGTCTTCAGCACCTATATAATCTTCTTGTAACTCTTCTCCATTTACAAATACCTTACCATTTTCTATTTTTATTTTATCTCCTGGTAATCCTATTAACCTTTTTATTAATGACTCTTGAAGCTCTTCTGAGTTGAATACTATAATATCCCCTCGTTTAAGCTTTTCTAAATTATATACTCGTGTAACAAAAAGTCTATCTCCAACATTCAATGTAGGTACCATTGATTCTGATGGAATTAAAACTTTAAATAATAGAAATTTATTTATAAGAAAAGCTAATATTATAGCTGAAACTATTGGAATTCCCCATTCACTAATAAAATTTTTTTTAGAATCACTATCTTTCTTACCTTCTTCTATATCAATTCCTTCATTTATATTATTACTCTCACTCATTCTTCCCATAATCCTTTCATCATAGTATTAATACTTTCACGTCTTAATTTAGTAGCTTTTTCATCTATAAAATAGAGGTTATCTTTTTTAATTAAAATATCCCCTTCTTTTACATTTCCTATTATATCACTTTTTTTGACATTAATTAAATTATCATATTCTATCTCTAACACAACATAATCGCTCTCAATTCTATCAACTATATATTCCTTTTTCTCCATAATGCTCCTGTTATTACTCACCTCGCTTTTTTAGCTTATATTCTAGTATATCATATTTGTTGAAAATTTAAATAGAATATATATTATTAAAAATAGGGTAAATGATTTTCATTTACCCTATTATTTATACTAATATTATACTTCATTAATTAATAATTCTTCATAATTTTGTCTTTTACATACAACTTTTGCTTCACCATTTCTTACAAATACAACTGCTGGTCTTAAATTTTTATTATATCCACTAGCCATAGAAAATCCATATGCTCCAGTTGATAGAACTGCAAGTATATCTCCACTTTCTGCTTCTTGAAGGTTTATATCTTGTAATAAAATATCTCCAGATTCACAACACTTACCAGCTACCGTAACTTTATCCTCCATACTTTCACTTGCTTTATTAGCTACTATAGCCTCATATTTTGCTTCATATAAAGCAGGTCTTATATTATCTGTCATGCCACCATCTACAGCTAAATATTTCCTTACTCCTGGTATTTCCTTAATTGATCCTATATTATACAAAGTTGTTCCTGCATTAGCTACAATTGATCTTCCTGGTTCTATTGTCAAAATAGGTTTTTTAAGTGATAATTTACTGCACACTTCATTAACTCTATTTAATATAGTATCACAATATTCTTTTGTTTCTTTTGGCTTATCGCCTTCTGAATAATAAATTCCAAATCCTCCACCTAAATCTAATTCTTCAATCATATAACCTGTTTCTTGTCTTATAGTATTTATAAAATTTATCATCACTTCTGATGCATCACCAAATGGCTCAGTCTCAAAAATTTGTGATCCTATATGACAATGAAGCCCTACTAATTCTATATTTTGTAATTCTAAAGCTTTCTTTACAGCATCCATTATTATATTACCTACTGGTGCAAATCCAAACTTTGAATCTATCTGTCCAGTTTTAATATAGTCATGAGTATGAGCTTCTATTCCTGGTGTAAGTCTTAAATAAATCTTTTGAATCTTATTATACCTTTCGGATATTTCATTTATCTTTGCCATTTCCCATAGATTATCTACTATAAACCTTCCTACTCCCAATTTAATTCCAAGCTCTATTTCTTCTAAAGTCTTATTGTTCCCATGAAAATATATCTTCTCCATAGGAAAGTTAGCCCTATATGCTGTATATAGTTCACCCCCAGAAACAACGTCTAAATAAAGCCCTTCTTGATCTATAAGCCTGCACATTTCTAATGTCAAAAATGATTTTCCTGCAAAAGCTACTCTATTATTCTCAGAATTAACCTTAAAATATTTTATATAATCCCTACAATTATCTATTAAAAGTTGTTCATCCATTACATACAACGGTGTTCCATAATCTTTTACTAAATCCCTTGCCTTTACGCCCCCAATTACTAAATCATTTTCTTCTATTTTGCTTGCCCCAAATAATCTCATATAATCTCCTCCAAATATACTTTCATTAATTATAAAATAAAACCACTATGGTTATCCATAGTGGCAGATTTCCTTAAGTGAAATTAAAGCTATAAAATATTTAGCATATAATAATAAAATTAATAATTTATAATTATTGCCTGTAGCTCTCCACTTTCGTGACAGTTGCACACATGTTATATGTACAACCAAAAATAGATTCTTGCAATAATCTATTTCTTCGGCTATTAATCCTTTCTTTATAAATCATCACTTTGCAAAGCTCATTATAAATACTATTAATAACAGCACCTCTACCCTGATAATTAGCCATATATATTATTATACATCTTTTGTTATATTATTCTACAACTTTATGAATTTATAAATTATTAATTTTAATTTTGATCTCTATATTTATCCATTAGGCTTCCCATCACATCGCCAGATGGTGGTGGAGTATATGTTATTGCATTTGCCCCAGCCTCTATAGTTCTCATTATAGTTTCTTCTGTCGGTCCACCAGTTGCAATTATCGGGAATGTAGGAAATTGCTCTCTTATTTTCCTCACAATGTTAGGTGTATTCTTACCTCCAGAAACATTTAATATTGTTGCCCCAGATCCAATCCTTTCAGCAACATTTTCACATTCAGAAACTACAGTTACAATTACAGGAATATCTATAGTTTCTCGTATTTTTTCTATAATTTCATTTGCTGTAGGAGCATTTACAACTACTCCCATTGCACCTTTAAATTCTGCATCTAAAGCCAAATTAACTACTCTTTTCCCTTGAGTTATTCCGCCACCTACGCCACAAAATACAGGTACATCTGCTGCCATAACTAAGGCTTGTGTTATAAGTGGTTGAGGAGTAAAGGGATATACTGCTATTATAGCATCAGCATTGGTATTTCTTATTATGGCAACATCTGTAGTAAATAATAATGACTTTATTCTTTTTCCAAATATTTTTATTCCACTACAATCTCTTATACAAGAAGGTACTTCTATAACATGACTTCTTAATAATCCTTTTATCTCTGGTACTTGTTTAATTTTCTTCCCATCCATACCAAACTCCTCCTATTTTATATTTAACTCTAATTTTTTTAAGCTATAATTATATTATACTACCTCAAATATATATTAAGATACATATAACTAAATAATTTTATTAGATTAATTCATTTTTATCAATATATTTATTTTAATTTTTAACATAAATAATAATTTTGAAAAATGTTTATATTTATTCAAAATATAAAAAAGAAACTTTTCTGTATTATAGCTTAGATGGAGAATGTGAATTATATGGAGAGCTTTCTTTAGTTGGAATTATGATAAATAAGGCTGAAATAAATTATAATGATAGAACTTTATCTGTTAAAATATATGAATCTGATTATTAAGCATTATGTAATTAAAAAACAGTAAATAGATTTATACATAAATCTATTTACTGTTTTTTAAACGCCTCGATTTGCTTTAATTTCCTTCTACAGCTATTCCAAAGGCTCTACTATTTATATAATCATTTATATACTTTTAGCTTCTCTTATCTCCAAGACCTTTTTTACAACCCTTGTACCAATTATATCCTCTTTCATTTCCTCTAATGCATCTGCTAGCTTACTCCAACCCATACCTTCTACTTCATCGGATTTATTAATTTCACCTGAAACAAAATCTGCCATGAATGTTATCATTAAAATTTCCTTATCTTTTACATAATCAGAACCCATATATGTAATATTATTTATATCAATTCCAGCCTCTTCTTTTACTTCCCTATAAACTGCTTCTTCTGCTGTTTCATTATTATCTACATATCCCGTTAACAATACCTTAGAATTTTTGTATATATAACTTTGCTTCAATAATAATATTTCATCATTCTTAATTATTGCCACCATTATACATGGCTTTGGAGTATCAAAAAACATCACATCGTCATGAGAACAATACGGTACACCGCCTTCATCCCAACTATACTTTTCTTCTAATCCTCTACCGCATAAAGGACAAAATTTGTACTTCATAATACACCTCTTATTTAACTAAATAACTATTTTTCTAAATAACAACTCAAATATATAATCTATTATTTATATATTTGAGTTAAATATATAATCTTTCTTTAAACTTATATCTTATATCTTATATAGTAATTATAATATTATATCAACTTTTTTATATATTTCAATTCCATCTTTTTCAACCTTACAGTTATATGCCATTATATCAACATTATTTTCTTTTGCTAATCTTAATGCATTTCCAAATTCCAAATCAGTTATATCGTTAGGCGAAAAAGTATTAACATTATCTAATTGAATTAAAAATAAAATTCCTGCTCCAAATCCTTGTTTTTTTGCTTCTATTAGCTCTGATATATGCCTTGCACCTCTCTCTGTAGGAGCATCTGGAAATCTACAATGTCCGTTATCCTCTAAGGTTACTCCTTTCACTTCTAAATAATATACTTCACTATCATCTTCTGTGGATAACTTAAAGTCAAATCTACTTTTACCAAAGGTTTTTTCTCTATTAATTTTAGTATATTTATGTAAAGTATCAATCTTTTTATTATTTAAAGCCTCATCAACAACCTTATTAGGTATCTGAGAATCTATACTAATTAATATATCCCCTTTCATTGCTGCAATTAAATCATATTTTGTTTTCCTACTAGGATTTAATTCTTCTCTTAAAAATACTTTTGTTCCTTCTTTTAAGATTTCTCTGCATCTTCCTGTATTTGGAACATGAACTACTATTTCCTCTCCATTTAATATGACATTTGCATTAAACCTATTAGGCCTACTTTTAAATATTGCTTCATATATATTCTTATTATATTTCATATTTTTCTCCTTAAACAAAATCACAAATGTAATTTCAACATTTTTTTTCATATATTTTATCCACAGCACTTCTAAAATCATAAGTTGTCCACAGGTAAAATTATTAAAGCTCTTATTTTTCCTATATTTATAGTATTATTGTAACATTATCCACAGTTTTTATCCACATTTTGTACAAACTGTGCATAACTATATTTTGTTACCCAAATTATAAAATTATTAACTGTTACATTCTCCTACATATATTAGTGTTCTTCATCAAAAATCATCATATTGTTACAAACGTATATTCTTTCCATATATATTGTGTCAATACCTTTTTAAAAAGTTTTCAACAGTTTTTCCAAGTTGTCCACATTTTGTGGATAACTTTCCACAGTTTTAACACTTTTCCACTTGTTAATGTTTATTTACACAATAAATATTCCTTTAATCTTTTTAATACCGTATATTATATATTTCTATCTTTTATACTAATGTAAAAGATTATACTATTTTTATAATTTTATTTAATGAAAATAGCTTTATAATAAAATGACAGTAGGTAGATTTGTATAAAACACTTCTTCCTACTGTCATTCTTATTTAACCTATTGCTTTTATAATTTAAATTATCTATTTTGTAGAATAACTATTTTTATAGTATGACATCAAATACTGAATAGCTAATACAAATGGTCCAACTAATGCTGTTATTATAGCCCAAATTAATTTATTTTGGCCTTTTTCTTCCGCTAATTTATATGATGCAAATACTGATGCTATTAATAAAAAAATAACCATAATTTTATTTATTTTCTCCCCTATAATTAATTACTTTCCTTAATCAATTTAATTCTACATAATTAATATATTGTTTTCAATAAAACTATGTTGGCAAAAAAGTAAACTCTTTGTGAATAAGTAACCTAATATTCATTTTTAATATTAAAAACTCTTATCTATTAACTGTATAAGAATAAAGTAAGATATAAAAAATTTTTATATCTTACTTTAAATTACTCTACAGTTGGTAGCGAACTTAAATTATTATTTTCACTTTGGTCTGGAAGACTTCTTAAATATTCTTCACCTTTCTTTGAAACTCCAACTGCAACTCCAGATATTTGACCATTCTTAGCCATTTTAACGCCTTCTTCTTTTGATACTCTTTCGCCATTTGAAAGTTCATATCCTACTACTTCTCCAGACTTCTTAATTAAAGCCTTTATTGACTCTGCATCACTATTTGGTGTTGGTACTTCTTTATTTATATTTATAGGTAGTCTTCCAATCATTCCATCATTTTCTTCATTCATAATAACACCTCCATTTGGTTATAGTGTTATTTTATCCATTAGAAATTCTTTAATACAAATCTACTTGCATTTTTATTTTAAAATGCTTTCTGCTTGTTCCTTAAGTAATTCTATATTATTATCTGCATCTACAGTAGTAAAATTGTATACTTCTTTAAAGTTATAAAAGTAATTTGCAATCGCAATCTTCTTTGATCTAGAAATACTTAATACTGAAGCTAGATTTTCTAAGAAATCTACCTCTTCATCTTCATACTCCCCATCAACCAATGCTAGTCCAACTAATTCAAAATATACAATTGCTTTTGCCCTATCATTAGATTTTCTTATTATTTCTAAAACTTCATCATATCCCATATGATGCACTTCCGAATCACTTAATCCTAATTCTTCCTTATACTCTTTTAACAGAACTTTTTCTTCTTTAGCAAATTTATTATCTACATCAGCAAAAATAGAAACTAAGTTTATAAAAGCTATAGATTCTTCTTTATTTAACTCCTTCAAAAACATCTTATCAATCCCCCCTTACAATATAATTCCTTATTTAATAAAATTATCCTTTATTAAATTATATATAATATCTAATATATTTAAAACCCATTATTTAAAATATGTACATACCTTCTTCCCTAGTCGTACTTAAATTTCCTAATTAAACAATTCATATATATCTTTAAATCTTTGCTCTTCTACTTTATTTCCAATTAGTCCATTAAACTTACTTATCATTAAATATACTTCTTTATTATATGGATCCATCCCTATTATTTCCTTCAATAATTCATGTATTTTATTGTATTTATCCATATCATTTTGAGCTAAAAGGCTTCTTACTTCTGCTATAATTAAATCTAAATTACTTTCATTTTTGTTTTGTATACTTTTCCCCTCTATTTCATCTAACACAATGTTTATTCTGTCAGGTGAAAATGGCTTTTGAAGATATACTACTGCACCTAACTTAGTACATTCTATTGCGTTCTTTACTGTTGCAAAAGCTGTCATTATAACAACAGGGCAATTTATTCTAATCTCTTTAATATTTTTTAACACTTCAGTTCCACTTATTCCTGGCATCCTAATGTCTAAAAATATTAAATCTATTACTTCATTTGTATTATTTATTATATTTAACGCCTCTACTCCACTATCTGCTGTGATTACCTCGTAACCCCTTAATTCTAAACAAGTACTTAATAATATTCTTATATTCTTTGTATCATCAATTACCAAAACTCTTTTCATATAATCACTCCTAAACTACTTCTTTAGGATAGTGGAATAGTAAATATAAATTTACTTCCATATCCAACCTTACTTTCGCACCATATTTTTCCCCCATGTATCTCTACAATCTCTTTTGCTATAGATAATCCAAGCCCTGTACTCTCTTCTGGTATTTCAAATCCTTCTACTCTAACAAACCTCTCAAATACTTTTTCTAAATAATTACTTGGAATTCCTCTTCCAGTATCTGTTACAGATACACATATATTATTTTCTTTAATATATCCATCTATTTTTATAGAACCTTTTTCTGTATATCTAACAGCATTAGATAGCAAGTTATTCAATACCCACTTTATTTTCTCTTCATCCATCATAACATCAGGCAATCTTTCTTCTAAATTTAATTTCAATTCTATTCCCTTCTCTTTTGCTAAAGGAATAAAATTATACAAGCAATTCTTTATTAATTCTTTAATATCATTATTTCTTATATTAAAAGAAGTCTTGTTTGATTGGATATGTGATATCTTTAATAAATTTGATACTAAATCATTTAATTTCTGTACATCTTCTTTTATAGTTTCTAAAATTTCTCTTTGCTTGCTATTTAATGATCCTATATTACTATCATTTATAAGTCCAACTCCCATCATTATTGATGTCAATGGCGTTTTTAATTCATGAGATATTGTCCCGATAAAATCTGCTTTTATAATTTCTAATTCCTTCAGTCCAGTTATATTCTTAAATAATACTACTACCCCATCAATCTTCTCTTCTGATCCTTTTATTATAGTTGAAGTTATATTAAAAAAATATTTTTTATTATTTCTTTTTATTTCAATTAATTCCTCTCTATTTTCACTACCTTTATTAATAGATTCCTTTATATATTTGTAAACCTTAGATAAATTTATGACTTCAAAGAAACTTTTATCAATGCAGTGTTCTTCATCAATATTAAAGAAGCTTTTTCCTTCATCATTTATAAATTTAATTCTAAATCTATCGTCCAACAATATTATCGGATCTGATATACTTTTAATTATGCTTAAAGATCTATTTTTTTCAGCGACTAAATTTCCCTCTGTGCTCTTTTCAAAATCATATAATCTATTTGTCATATTATTAAATTCTTTTGCTAATAATCCTATTTCGTCATCATAGATTACAGGTGACTGCTTATTTAAGTCTCCTGCCTTTACAGATTTTATTGTATTTATTAATAAATGTATTGGATTGAAATATCTATTGGTAAAGAACATAGCTATTGATCCTCCAATTATAGCTCCTCCAAGTGATATAAATATAATGAAGTATATGGATGATTCTGAACTACTTCTAAGAGCACCTTCTTTTTTAAGCATAATATCTTCATTTAATTCAAATAATTCTTTCAAACTTTTATTTAGCAAATCTATTTGTGGTGATATTTTTTGATAGTAAATTTGAACTAATTCATCATGATTTTGGCCATTATTATAATCTTGTAGCCCAGAAAACAACTTACTAAACTCTATATATTGAGAGTTTATTCTATCCACTAATTCTAATTCTCCAGGCTCCGTTATATTACTTTTCTCAACATAAAACCATTTATAAAATTCATCATCAGTTGCATGAAATAAATTTAATGCTTCATCTTTATTTCCTTGCAAGTATATTAATATAGCCTTATCCTGACTATTAATACAATCAATCATCTTGTTACTTGTATTAATACTTTTATAATTATTAGTAATTAATCCATTTGTAGATTTATTAATATTATACATATTAATAACTGCAAATAATCCTACCAATATAATTATTATTACAAGGATACTATATATAATTGTAAATCTTTTTTTTAAAGAGTTAATCATCATTTTAACCTTCCAATTTTAAAATATTGTTCTTTGATTATATTAATTATACATAATACACAAATATATATTCCACAATTATTTTTTTCTTTTATAAATTTGATCATATATAATTCAATTATTCCCTTGCCTCAATTAGAACTTATATATTTAAGTTTAAGAGATATATAGAATGGACATACTTTTTAAAGGTTTAAATATTAAATAAAATCTATAATCACATTTTAAAACTTTGAACTTTTACATTTTAATATATAAAAAGCTTAGGAATATTAGCTCCTAAGCCTTTCATATAATATTTTTAATAGTTTTCTGCAAATAATTCAAAGTATCCTTGTGGATGTAAGCATGCTGGACATACTTGTGGAGCTTCTTCACCTTCAAAGATATATCCACAGTTAGTACATTTCCATAAAACTGATTCATCCTTCTTAAATACTTTTCCTTCTTCTATATTTTTTAATAACTTATTATATCTTCTTTCATGCATATTTTCTACTTCTATTATTCTTTCATATGCTACTGCTACAGCTGGGAATCCTTCTTCTCTTGCTACTCTTGCAAATTCTGGATAATCATGAGACCATTCCTCATGTTCTCCTTTAGCTGCTGCTCTTAAATTTTTGGCTGTATCATCATATAAATCTACTGGATAACCAGCATTGATTTCTATAGCCTCTCCAGCAAAATCATCTTTTAAAAATTTATAAAATCTTTTTGCATGTTCTTTTTCTTGCTCTGCAGTCTCCATAAATATGTTTGCAATTTGTACATATCCTTGCTTTCTTGCTACACTTGAATAATAAGTATATCTAGTTCTTGCTTGTGATTCTCCAGCAAAAGATTTCATTAAATTTTCTGCTGTTTTAGTTCCCTTTAAACTCTTCATTTTATCCACTCTCCTACCTATAGATTTAGTTATTTAACCACTTTTCCATTATATTACATCTGAGATTAATTAGCAAATTGGATACTCAATAAATAACCTCAATAAATATTTTATTGTTGCTTTTTTCTAAATATTCCTTCATTTTTTCATTTCCTTAATTTATTTTTCTACCTTTAATTCATTTTTACTTACACTAATATCATTCATTATTATTACCATAATAATACATTTTATATACTTATCAAAAAAAAAAAAAAAATAGTTATAAGATTAAACTTACAACTATTTTTTATAATTAATTTTTATAATTAATTTTTATTTTTCTTTAATACCGCTAATACAATCATACCTACTAATGATCCAATAACTAAAGCACAAAAGTAACCTAATGGATTAGTTATAACTGGAAGAACAAATATACCTCCATGAGGTGCTCTTAAAGCACAACCAAAGAACATTGACAAAGCTCCTGCTGTTGCAGAACCAAGCACACAAGATGGTATCACTCTTAATGGATCCGCTGCTGCAAAAGGTATAGCTCCCTCTGTTATAAATGATAATCCCATAATATAGTTTGTTACTGCTGATTGCCTTTCTTTAGCTGTAAACTTCTTTTTAAAGAATGTAGTACATAAAGCAATGGCAAGAGGAGGTACCATACCACCAATCATTACTGCTGCCATAATTTCAAATTGTCCACTAGCTAATGATGCTGTCCCAAATACATATGCAGCTTTATTTAAAGGGCCACCCATATCAAATGCCATCATTCCACCTAAAACTGCACCAAGTAATATCTTACTACTCTCACCCATATTATTCAAAACATTAGTAATTCCATTGTTCACAGCTGCCACTGGTGGATTGATTATAAACATTATTATTGCACCGATCAATAAAATTCCAAAGAAAGGATACAATAAAACCGGTTTTAAACCTTCTAAGCTATTTGGTAACTTTTCAAACAACTTCTTCAATCCAACTATTAAATACCCTGCTATAAAACCTGCTATTAAGGCCCCTAAGAAACCCGAACCACCTTTATTAGCAAGCATACCCCCAACAAATCCTACTGCTAGAGCTGGTCTATCACCTATACTCATAGCTATATATCCAGCTAATATAGGTAACATGAAATCAAACGCTGTTCCACCAACTGTTTTTAAGAAGGCTGCGAATGGAGTATTCATACCAAAATTTGCTGGGTCAATGCTATAGTCATCAAATAAGAATGCTAAAGCTATTAAAATACCTCCGCCTATTACGAATGGTAACATATGAGATACCCCATTCATAAGGTGTTTGTAAATTTGATGCCCTATACTATCCTTTTCTCCTGATGATTCTTCTTCTGAAGTTTTTGCTCCATTATGGTGATAAATTGGTGCATCTCCTGCAGTAGCCCTATTTATCAACTCTTCTGCTTTGTGTATTCCGTTTGCAACTTTAGTTTGAATTACTTTTTTCCCTTCAAACCTTGCCATTTCTACTTTTTTATCAGCTGCAATTATAATACATTCTGCTTCATCTATTTCTTTTGCTGTTAATACATTTTTAGCTCCACCCGAACCATCAGTTTCTACCTTAATTGAAACACCCATTTCTTTAGCTTTTCCTTCTAAGCTTTCTGCTGCCATATAAGTATGAGCTATTCCTGTAGGACATGCTGTTACAGCTAAAACTTTATATCTATCTTTACTTTCAACTTTATCTTTATTTAACTTTTCGTTTTCAAAATCATCTATTAATTTTATAAACTGCTCTGCAGATTTTGCATTTAATAGTCCATTTCTAAAGTTTTCATTCATTAACATAGTTGATAATCTCGCTAAAACTTCTAAATGAAGATTATTTTCTCCATCTGGTGCTGCAATCATAAAAAACAACTTTGCTGGTTGCCCATCTAAAGAATCATAATCAACTCCATCATTAACTACCATTGCTGCTAATCCAGCATCCTTGACTGCACTTGTTTTAGCATGAGGTATAGCAATTCCATCTCCTATACCAGTTGTACTAAGTTCCTCTCTAGCTAAAACAGATTTCTTATATTCACCTTTATTATTTAAATTTCCTGATAAACTCATCAAATCAACTAATTTATCAATAGCTCCTTCTTTAGAAGTAACTTTAGGATTTATTGCTATAGATTTTTTATTTAATAAATCTGTAATTTTCATTTCAATCCTCCAAATTATAATATTTGATTCAACAATTCATAAACTTTTTCTTTTGTTGCTAATCCTTCTGAAAATGCACTTGCACTTCCAGTAGCAACACCCATTTTAAATGCTTCTTCTAGTCTATTATTCTTTAGATATCCAGCTATGAAGCCCCCTACCATCGAATCGCCAGCTCCAACTGAATTAATTAATTTTCCTTTAGGTACATCTGATTTAATTATTTCATCATTTTCTGTTACAAGTATAGCTCCATCACCTGCTCTAGAAATTAAAACATTTTTGGCTCCCATTTCTCTAAGCTTTTTGGCATAAGTTACTATATCTTCTTCATTTCCTATGGTAGCATTAAACAGTTCTGCTAATTCATGATGATTAGGTTTAATTAAAAATGGTTTGTATTTTAATACATTTAACAAAAGCTCACCCGTTGCATCAACAATAAACTTTATACCCTTATCAGATAATCTTTCCATTATTACTTCATATATATTTTTAGGAAGAGTTGCTGGAATACTACCTGCTAAAACTAAAATATCCTCCGCTTTTAATAATTCTAGTTTTTCATATAGTTCCTCTAGATCCTTATCTGAAATACTAGGACCTTGACCATTTATTTCTGACTCTTCATTAGATTTTAATTTAACATTTATCCTAGACATTCCATTACTAAGCTTTATAAAATCAGTTTTGCACCCAAAAGCTTTAACTTTATTCTCTATTTCCTCTCCTGTAAAACCTGCTATATATCCAAGAGCTACATTCTCTACATCTAAATTCTTTAACACTATAGAAACGTTTATCCCCTTACCTCCAGCGTAAACTTCTTCATAAAAAGTTCTATTTACTTCACCTAATTTAAAGTCATTAACTTTTACTATGTAATCTAATGCTGGATTAAAAGTTATAGTATAAATCATAGTTTTAAAACCTCCACTATTTCTGCTTTATTACAATAACTAGCATTCTCTAATATTGTTGTTATTATTACTGCTTCATCTATTTCTCCAAAAGTTATGCAACTAATCTCATTAAATTTGGTTTTATCCGCCAAAATATATGGGCTTCTGGTTCTTTTTAATGCCTCTTCTTTAACTAATGCTTCTTTTATATCTGGAGTAGTATATCCTCTATAGTCAGATATACCATTTGTTCCGAAGAAGCCCTTTGTAAAATTATATTTTTTTAAGCTATTTACTGCTTCTACTCCAACTATTGCTTCAGTTGCAGCTTTTATCTCTCCTCCAAGTATATAAGTTTTAAATCCATTACTTATTAATTTATTTGCTTGATTTATTCCATTAGTAACATATATTGCTTCTTTCTCTTGTAAAAAATCAATCATTAAATTTGTTGTTGTACCTGAATCTATATATACAAAATCGTCTTTTTTAATAAGAGTTGCTGCATATTTTGCAATAATAGCTTTATCATCAATATTTAGCGTTTCCCTTATAGATACTAAATCATCTTTAGTATGAAACTCTCTTTCTAATGTAGTTGCCCCACCATGAACCTTTTTCAATTTTCCGACTTCATCTAGAAAATTTAAATCTCTCCTTATTGTAGATTCCGAAGTGTCTAGCATCTTTACAAGTTCATTTACATATACTACAGATTTTTTTCTAATCTCTTCTAATATAATCTTATGTCTTTCTTCAGTTAACACCAACATCACTCCCAACTAAATAATACAACTTTTCAAAATCAATTTCAACCACTTTCGTTCATTTTCATTCATTTTCATTCATTTTCATTTATATAAATATATTTATAACCACTTACTTCATAATTATCTATATTTTATGCTATTTAAAAAGAAAAACCTTAAGGATTTTATTCCCTAAGGTTTATTTTCGTGTAATTAATAGCAAAATATACTTTATCTTTTTAATTCAATAATATTTTCGATTAACCCCTTACATCTTCCACAAGTAGTTCCTGCTTTAGTTACTTCCCCAACTTTTTCAACTGTGTCTGCACCATTATTAACCGCATTTACTACGTCTTCTAATGATACATTATTACAACCACATACAGAACCTAAAATTGATTGAATTTGGCTTGTACAACCGCCACAACAAGTTGCAGCTCCAGTTTGATCCATTATTTCATCTAAAGTTCTCGCACCACTTTTCATTGCTTTTCTTATATCTAAATAACTTACATTTCTACATCTGCAAATCTTTCTATCTCCAGCCATAAGATCCTCCAAAAATTAAATTTATATCCTTAATATTATATATCGATAATATCTATTATTCAATATATTTTATTAATTAATTTTTTTTATTCCCATCGTCTTGTTTAGGTATTAATTTATTGCAATAAGAGCATTTTAATGTTAGAATTTACGTGATAAATATTATTTATTGAGAATTCCTTCCAATAAAAGTTAATGTTTATAAATGTTAGAAAAAGGGGTGCATTATATGAAGCAAGAATGGATCAATTTTAAAGAAGGTCAATGGACTAAATCTGTTGATGTAAGAAACTTTATACAATTAAACTATACTCCATACAATGGGGATGATAGCTTTTTAGTTGGTGCTACAGATGCTACAAAAAAGTTATGGGATGAGGTTAGTGAATTATTTACAAAAGAAAGAGAAAATGGTGGGGTTTTAGATGTTGATACTGAAACTATTTCTGGTATTAACGAATATAAGGCTGGATATATAGATAAAGCTTTTGAAAAAATAGTTGGTGTTCAAACTGATGCTCCATTAAAAAGAGCTGTAATGCCTTTTGGTGGTATTAGAATGGCTGAAAATGCTGCAAAATCTTATGGCTACGAAGTAAGCCCAAGAATTTCAGAAATATTTAGTAAATATAGAAAAACTCACAATCAAGGTGTTTTCGATGCTTATACTGACGAAATGAGATTAGCAAGAAAATCTGGTGTTATCACAGGTCTTCCTGATGCTTATGGTAGAGGAAGAATAATTGGTGACTATAGAAGAGTTGCTCTATATGGAGTAGACAGATTAATAGAAGATAAAATTGCTCAAAAAAAGAGCTTAGAAGTTAGATGTATAGATGAAGATATTATTAGATTAAGAGAAGAGCTTTCTGATCAAATAGTTGCTTTAAAAGAATTAAAAGGATTAGCTGAAACTTATGGTCTTGATATATCTGGACCAGCTAAAAATGCTAAAGAAGCTATTCAATGGTTATACTTTGGATTCTTAGGTGCAATAAAGGACCAAAATGGTGCTGCTATGTCACTTGGAAGAACTTCAACTTTCTTAGATATATATATTGAAAGAGATTTAAAATCAGGATTAATTACTGAAGAAGAAGCTCAAGAATTAGTTGACCATTTCGTTATGAAATTAAGACTTGTTAAATTCTTAAGAACTCCAGAATATAATGATTTATTCTCAGGAGATCCAACTTGGGTTACTGAGTCAATTGGTGGTATGGGATTAGATGGAAGAACATTAGTTACTAAGAACTCTTTCAGAATTCTTAATACACTATATACTTTAGGACCATCACCAGAACCTAATTTAACAGTACTTTGGTCAACAAGATTACCTCAAGGATTTAAAGATTTCTGTTCAAAGGTTTCTATAGATACAAGTTCAGTTCAATATGAAAACGATGATTTAATGGCTCCTTATTGGGGAGATGATTATGCAATTGCTTGCTGTGTATCTGCTATGAAAGTTGGTAAGCAAATGCAATTCTTCGGTGCTAGAGTTAACTTAGCAAAAACTTTACTTTATGCTATAAACGGCGGAAGAGATGAAAAGTATGGAATGCAAGTTGGTCCAAAACTAGCTCCAATAACTAGTGAGTATTTAAATTACGAAGAAGTAATGGATAAATTTGAAATAATGACGGATTGGTTAGCTAACCTTTATGTTAATACTTTAAATGTTATTCACTACATGCATGATAAGTATTCTTATGAAAAGTTACAAATGGCTTTACATGATAGAGACGTATTTAGAACAATGGCTTGTGGTATTGCTGGATTATCAGTTTGTGCTGACTCACTTTCAGCTATTAAATATGCTAAAGTTAAACCAATAAGAAATGATGAAGGTATCGCTGTAGATTTCGAAATCGAAGGTGATTTCCCTAAATACGGAAATGATGATGATAGAGTTGATGATATAGCTGTATATCTTGTTGAAAATATGATGAATAAAATAAGACAAAACAAGACTTACAGAAATGCTTACCATACTCAATCAGTATTAACAATAACTTCAAATGTTGTTTATGGTAAGAAGACTGGTACTACTCCTGATGGAAGAAAAGCTGGAGAACCATTTGCTCCAGGAGCTAACCCAATGCACGGAAGAGATAACAGCGGTTCATTATCATCATTAAACTCAGTTGCTAAATTACCATACGAGCATTCACAAGATGGTATATCAAATACTTTCTCAATAATTCCAGATGCTTTAGGAAAGAATCCTGAAGATAGAATTAGAAACTTAAGCTCATTAATGGATGGATACTTTGGTCAAAATGCTCATCACTTAAACGTAAATGTATTTGATAGAGCAACTCTATTAGATGCTATGGATCATCCAGAATTATATCCTCAATTAACTATAAGAGTTTCAGGCTACGCTGTAAACTTCATTAAGTTAACAAGAGAACAACAATTAGATGTTATAAATAGAACATTCCATAAATCAATGTAATTTATTTGGGACTTAGTATTACTAAGTCCCTTTTTACTTAACATACTCAAAACTAGCTTTTTGACTCTCTAAGTTAAAAAGTAAATTATCTTTCTTATAAAATTTAAACCTTGCTTTACAAGATATATTTTCATAAATTGTTCTTATCATTTCTCCACCATCAGGAGCTAGTAGTTTTTGAGGGTAATTCTCATTTATTTCTACTTCCAATTTATATTTTCCCCTTTTTATAATCAAACCATTTTCATTATAATGTAATATTTTAACTCCGTTATAAGTTGCTAATCTGTATTCTTTTTCCTTATATAAAATTGATGCAATGCATCCTTTAAATTCAAATCCTAAAAATGGAATATCTGCAATAGAAACCATGATGTTTGACTTTGTATTTTTAAAACTATTACATTGAATCCATAAATATGATTTAGGAAATGATTTTCCTGAGTCCTTCTCAATATACCCTATTCCGTCTTTTATTATTATTTCTTCGTTATTTATATTCAATTTTCCATTAACTATATGATGTAAACTTATTACTCCATGACTACATTCCATTAATGGAAAGAAAGCAAATGGACCCATTATATCATTTTTAATTGTAGTAATATTATCATAGCTTAACTTACCTTTTATTTTTATCTCACTACTAACTATATTTAATATCAATCCTTTTTTAGAAAATATATTATCTCTTATTTTAATAGTTAATTTATCATAGCTTATTGAAAAATCTTTATAATCGTACTTTATATTATAAGAGTTGTCATTAGTTATCACTTGAATAAATGCATACTTTAGCCCACTTTTATCAATATTTATACCTGGAATAAAAGCTATGCTATTATCACCAAATTGCTGCTTAAAATACCACCCCTCAAAAAATCCTTTCTTATTACTATATGAATTTTTATTCTTCATACTTCAATTCCTTTATGGAAGGTGAATCTAATAAATTCCCTTTATAATCAAATCTTGATCCATGGCAAGGACAATCCCAAGACAAATCATCCGCATTCCATTTTAACTCGCAGCCTAAGTGCGGGCACTTTGTTGAAACTGTATAAACTTCTCCTGATTCATCTTTATATACTCCAACTTTTTCTCCATTATAGATAACTATCTCACCTTCACCATTATTTACATGTTCTATTGTTTGCATTGGTATATGTATTTTCTGCGCTATAAAATTATATGTTGTTTCAAATCCATCCTTCACTAGATTTTTTATTGATGCACTCATATCAAATCTACTTGGAGAAAATATATCGTAAAAGTCATGATCCACACCAACTATCATATCACTAATAATTATTGCTGAAACCATAGATGATGTCATTCCCCATTTATTAAATCCAGTAGCTACATAAACATTTGGCATTTCCTTAGAGTAAATCCCTATATAAGGAATTCCATCAGAAGTCATGCAGTCTTGAGCTGACCAGTTATATTTTTCTATTGAATTAGGATACAATTTATTAGCTAAATCTCTAAGCTTATCATAAGATCCACCTAATTCATTATCTCCAGTTCTCTTAGAGATTCCCCCCAAAATTAGTAGATCCTCATATCGTCTAAATGTATATCCTCCCTCATTTTCATCCACATACATTCCATGAATAATCTGAGCATCTTTAAGTGCGATTAGATGTTCTCTTTCTTGATGCATTCTCATAAAATAATATCCTGGTGTATTAATAATTGGGAAATGAGTTGCTACTACAATACTTTTAGCTTTTATATTTCCATGATTAGTTATAACAGTGTCCTCTTTTATGTCTAAAGCTTTAGTGTCTTCATATATAACTAATTCTTTAGCTATATAGTTTAAAAATTTTACAGGGTTAAATTGTGCTTGATTCTTGAATTTTACAGCCTTTGCTATTTTAAAGGGTAATTCAATTTCATCTACTAATTCTGCATCTATACCAATTTTTATTGCAGCTTCATATTCGTTTTCTATTTTTTCAGGTTTATCTAAACTATAAACATATGCATCTTCTCTCTCAAAATCACAATCTATATTATTACTATCTATTATTTCTTGATATGTTTCTATAGCTAATTGATTGGCCTTAGCATATTTTTTAGCATTATCTTCACCAAATTCCTTAATAAGCTTATCATATATTATATTATGTTGTATTGTTATCTTAGCTGTGGTGTTCTTAGTATTTCCATTCAATATTTTCCCCCTATCTATAACAATAACATCTACCCCCCTTTCCTTTAGCATATATGCTGTTAATAATCCTGTTATACCAGCTCCAATAACAACTGCCTCTACTTCTATATCTCCCTTTAAATGATTTCTTTTCTTAATATCATAACTTTTACTCCAAACGGATTTCATAAAAATATCACCTCATATGTTATTATTCCATTAATTTTAGTAATTAAACAAATTAAAAATAAGGTGATTAATAAAATTGATAGTTAACAATCAATTTTTACTTTTTATAAAATTACCATCTATTTTCTCTTTTATATCTGGATATTTTTCTACTACTTCTATGAAATTTATCATTCTATCAAAAGTCTCTTTACTTAAAACATGCTCTATTTTTTCTGTTTCTTGTAATAAGTATTTTGACACCCCTAATATTTTTAAAAACTTTTCTATTGTATTATGTCTATTTAATAAATATTCACCATAACCACTGCCATTTTCAGTTAATTTTACATAACCATACTTCTCATAGCTGGCTAAATTTAATTCATCTAATTTTTTTACCATCTTTGTTATTGAGGCTGGCTTTACATTTAAAGCTTTTGATAAATCACCTACCCTTGTGAATCCTTTATTCTCTGATAATCTATATATCATCTCTATGTAGTCTTCCATTGAAGCTGTAATTAATCCCCCATCGTTCTTTAAATAGTTATTGAAAGTATAAAACTCTTCACTTCCCTTCATATCTAACCCTCCATATCGTACCTATCTTTATATTATATTTAACTAACTACTATAAGATTCTTATAAAAGCATATATTTTATATAAGTATTTATTCTAACCTAATGAATTTAACTATATATCCTTCTAGTTAAATACTAAATAAAAATTTCTATTTAATTTTTAAAACTCTTTTAAGCTAGTAAAATTACCGGTTTATAAAAGGGGTCGCGTTTCGCGACCCCCTTTATAAAAATAATAAATTAACTTGCCCAATATAATACTCTTACTTGAAATGACTAAATTAATTTTTACATTAAATATATTTTTAAGACTACTTCATTTATATCTTAATAGCATACTTTCCCTGGATTCAATATATTCTTAGGATCAAATACTGATTTTATTCCCCTCATGATTGAGATATTTTCATCACTTAAAGAATCACTCAAATATTCTTTTTTTGCATATCCTATACCATGCTCTCCAGAAACTTGTCCTGATAATTCTTTAGCCTTATCATACATTCTTTTCATTACTTTATTAAGTTTTATTTGCCATTCATCTTCACTTAAATCATCTCTTAGTATATAAATGTGTAGGTTTCCATCTCCAGCATGTCCAAAACTCTTTATTCTTATTTCATACTCATCCTGAAGCTTATGAGTAAACTTTACAAAACCAGCAACCTTATTTCTTGGAACTACTACATCTACTTCATCCATTTCAGTTGTCGATGACTTTATAGCTTCTAAAAAAGCTCCTCTTGCAGACCAAATAGCCTCTTGTCTTTCTTCTGTATCTGATATAAATACATCTATAGCTCCTTCACTTAAACATATATCTGCAACTTTTTCATAATTCTTCTCTATTTCCTCTTTTGAATTACCATCAAAAGTTAATAATAAATAAGCATCTGAACTATGATCTGGAAATTTCTTACCTAGATATTCTTCTGCTGCAAGTATTACTTCACCTTGCATAAACTCAATAGCTGTTGGTACTGCTTTTGATTTAATTATTTTAGGTACAGTTTCTATTGCAGTTTCTAATTCTTTAAATGGAACTAATAAGCTTATAGATTTTTTAGGTAAAGGTAATAATTTCAGAGTTGCTTTAGTTATTATTCCTAATGTTCCTTCTGATCCTATTATTAAATCCTTAATACTATAGCCTGAACTATTTTTAACAACTTTTCCTCCTAAGTTTATAATTTCTCCTTTTGGAGTAACAACCTCTAGACCTCTAACATAATCCCTTGTTACTCCATATTTTACCGCTCTCATTCCACCTGCATTAGTACTTATATTGCCTCCTATTGTAGCTGTCTTTTCACCTGGATCTGGTGGATAAAATAAATCATGCTCTTGAACGAACTTTCCTATTTCCATTAGTAAAACCCCAGGCTCTACTGTTAGCGTTAAATTTTCTTCATCTAATTCTAATATGTTATTCATCCCGCTTAAATCTATGATTATTCCGCCATTAAGAGGTACACACGCTCCTACTAGACCTGTTCCAGATCCCCTTGCTGTAACTGGTATATTGTTTTCATAAGCATACTTCATTATATTTGATACTTCTTCAGTAGTGGAAACCTTAACTACTATTTCTGGAAACTTTCTAACAAAACCTAATTCATCATGGCTATAATCTTCATTTATATTTTCCCCATAAAAGATTCTATCATTATCATTTATTAATGCTTTTATTTCCTCTATATTTTTTTCTAAAACTTTATTATATTGCATATTCTTCCCCTCCAATTCCCTTAATCATTTGAATTAATTTAGGGACTATTTCATATATATCTCCTACTATTCCATAATGTGCGACCTTAAATATTGGCGCTTTTTCATCATTGTTTATAGCAAATATATAGTCAGAATTATTCATACCTGCAGTAAATTGAACTGCTCCAGAGACTCCACATGTTATTATTAATTTAGCTCTAACAGTTCTTCCACTTAATCCAACTTGCTTACTAGCATCTTCCCATCCTGATTCAATTAATGGTCTTGTAACAGCAACTTCTCCACCAAGTAAATCTGCTAACTCTCTTATCATATTCATGTCTTTTTCTGACTTTACTCCTCTTCCAGCTACAATTAAAACATCAGCATCTGATATGCTATGCTCCTTCTTTTTAACTTCTACACTTTTTACATTAATATTTGAATACAACTTGTTTTTATTAACTTCACAAAGTATTAACTTTCCTGTAGATTCTTTATTTCTCTCTGGTGCAGACATAACCTTATATCTAACTGTTGCTAACTGTGGTCTTGAATTTGGAGTGATTATTTGAGCCATTATATTTCCGCCAAAAGCTGGTCTTATTTGTATTAAATCTGTGTTTTCCTTTATATCTAAAACTGTACAATCTGCTGTTAAACCTGTTCTATATCTTGCTGCTACTCTTGGTGCTAGTGACCTTCCAACAGTAGTTGCTCCAACTAATATAACAGATGGTTTAACTTCATCTATGAAACTTTCGAACATCGCTGTATATGGTTCTATTCTAAAATTATTTAAACTATCATTATCATATACATATACTTTATCTATTCCATAATGTAATAATTCTTCTGCTTTTTTAATTATGTTATGACCTATAAATATGCAATATACTTCTTGTTTTACTTTACTAGCTAACTCTCTAGCCTTTCCTATAAGTTCAAATGTAACAGGATGTATATCCCCATCAACATGATCTACATATACTGCTATTCCATTCCACTTACTCTTGTCTATCAATACTTTTTCTTCTTCTATATATTCTACAGCACCTTTGGGTCCCTTCTTCACACACAACTTACACATCTTACAATTAGAATTAATATCTAATTTACCATTAATATTTTCTAAAGCTCCAAATGGACAAATTTTAATAATCTCATCTATATTTACTACTTTATCTTGATTTACAACTAACTTAGACATATATATTCCTCCTAAATAAACTTTAATTCTTTTAGCTTATTAAATATATTTTTGCTTATTTCATCTGAATTCCCATTCCATTTCTCATGACTAGAATTAGATTCAGGAGGAAATATTCTTTCAACTTGAGTTGGAGAACCATTCAAACCATATTTATTTTCATCTTTATCTTCA
This sequence comes from Clostridium sp. D46t1_190503_E9, assembly GCF_015555225.1. Taxonomy (NCBI): domain Bacteria; kingdom Bacillati; phylum Bacillota; class Clostridia; order Eubacteriales; family Clostridiaceae; genus Clostridium; species Clostridium sp. D46t1_190503_E9. The sequence continues at coordinate 75,985 of NZ_JADNKB010000013.1, read as the reverse complement.
AAATCACTTAATGATATTACATTAATTTCTCTATTCTTTGATTCTATCTTTTTTCTATATGACGGTAACCTTGGCTCAAATATATCCTTTTCTACTGTTAATAAGCAAGGATATTTAACCTCAACAATTTCCACTGTATTAGGCATGTCCATCTCTACTGTTATATAATCATTTTCTACTTCTAATATCTTTCTAACATTAGCCACATGAGGGATCCCCAAATACTCAGCTATCTCTGGTCCAACTTGAGCTGTATCTCCATCTGTTGTTTGCTTACCACAAATAATCAAATCGAAATCTCCTGTTTTTCTTATCCCTTGCGATATTGTATATGATGTTGCTAGAACATCTGCACCTGCAAATTTTCTATCTGATATTAATACCCCATTATCAGCTCCCATTGAAAAAGCTTCTCTTATTACCTCCATAGCTTGAGGTGGCCCCATACTTATTACACTTATACTCCCACCCTTTTTCTCTTTAATATTAAAGGCAGTTTCTAATGCATAAAGATCGTATGGATTCATCTTTGTATCTATTCCATCCCTTTTTAAGACTCCTGTTTTTTCATCAACTTCAACTTTTGATGTTCCTGGTACCTGTTTGATACAAACTATAGTGTTCATATATTCATCTCCCCTGATTTATTATGTTCTAAATTCTTCTATATAAATTAAGAAAACATCTATTTTCTTAATTCAATATACACATTTTTGTATATTGAATTATAAATACTATTTATTTTACTTTTAGTAAATAATACTTATATTTTATATAATATTCCCCAAACAAATTGTAAACCTTTTAATACAACTTGTCTATAATAGTTATTTTTATAACACATTATAAAAATAACTATTATAAACCTTTTTTATTCTTTGTTCCTTGTTTTCTATATTTTAATTCTTCTATATAGTAAGTACTTATAAATTAAATAAACTAAAGTATTTAAAATGTAAAAAAGTGATCTACTCACTATGAATAAATCACTTACAAATAATATATATATATAACTATCGTTGAAAAATAGCTTATAAGTTCTTAAACCATTTCTTCATATCGTTTTAATGCCCTTACAAAATTTCCTTCTATTAACTCTTTTAGTTTCTCAATTAACACCTTAGGATCTTCCATCATCCCATCTTTCATCCACTGTATTACCAACCCTGCAAATGCATGTGTATAAAAATCTGCCATGAATTTCTTATCTTTTGATTTTACGCTCATATCACTAGATACTTCATTAATAACCCCCATAAGTAAATCATTTATTACTGAAAAAAGATACATATCTAAGTGAGTTCTACTTAATGAATTTAATGTGTTATAGCAAAATTCCTTATTATCTTCTATATATAAAAATATTTTATAAAACCCATCGATCCATGTACTATAACTTTTATACTCTTCTATACTTTCAATAGCTTCAGTTTTATATATCCACTCTACAAGTTCATATATATCATGAAAATGATAATAGAAGGTTTGTCTATTTACATTGCAATCTTTAACTATATCCTTTACTGATATCTTATGTAATTGATTTACTTTCATTAATTTTTTTAAAGACTTTGCCAGTGATTTTTTAGTTTGTAAAGAACTCGACACTTTTTTATTTCCCCCTAAATGCATCTTTATTTGTATTAAAAAAGCTTCGATATAATTCGAAGCCTTTTAACATGATATACCATAAATTATAGCATCACTTATATACCACATCAACTTTATTATAAAAGTGACTATTTAACTTTCTACCATTGTCCCTCCATTTACATGAATAACTTGTCCAGTTACATAACTTGAATCATCAGATGCCAAATATACATAAGCTGGTGCTAATTCATAAGGCTGGCCAGCTCTTTTCATAGGGGTGTCCAATCCAAAAGTAGATACTTCTTCTGCTGAAAAACTAGATACTATTAATGGAGTCCAAATTGGTCCTGGCGCTACCCCATTAACTCTTATACCTTTGTCTACTAGAGATTGAGATAATGAACGAGTAAATGTTGTTATTGCTCCTTTAGTTGATGAATAATCTATAAGTTCTTTATGTCCTTGATATGCTGTAACTGATGTAGTATTTATAATAGAGCTTCCCTTTTTTAAATAAGGTAATGCTGCTTTAGTTAAATAAAACATAGAAAAAATATTGACTCTGAAAGTTAACTCTAACTGCTCAGCTGTTATATCCTCTATACTCTTTTGAGGAAATTGAACTCCAGCATTATTTACTAATATATCTATCTTACTAAATCTTTCAATTGTTCTTTCCACAACTTCCTTGCAAAAGTCTTCTTCACTAATATCCCCTTCTAAATTTAAGCATTCACCACCATATTTTTCTATATATCTTTTAGTTTCATCTGCATCTTCCTCTTCATACAAATATACTATTGCTACTTTTGCTCCTTCTTTTGCAAATGCAACTGCAGTAGCCCTTCCAATTCCGCTATCCCCACCTGTTATTATCGCAACCTTATCCTTTAATTTTCCACTACCTATATAATTAGGATCATCAAATATAGGTCTTGGATTCATTATTGATTCTATTCCTGGTTGAACATCTTGATGTTGTGGTGGAAAACTTTTAACCTCACTATCACTTCGCATTTTGCCTCTATAAAATGAATTCATGTAATCCTCCAGATCTATTTATCACAGTATTTATACTATGATATCCTTAAAATATTGTTACATTCATAAAGCTTTCATTATTATATGTTACTTATATCTTGAATTTGTTTATTAAATTATTTAATAATTTATAGTAAACTTTTATTATTTCCGCTTTACTAGTAATCTTTTATAATAAAAAAATACTACTATCAAAACTTGATAGTAGTACTTTTTATATATTTCCTAAAGTACGTTTTAAAAATTCACGTGTACGTTCTTTTGTTGGATTATTAAATATTTGTTCTGGAGTTCCTTCTTCTTCTATAATACCATTATTCATAAATACTACACGATCAGCTACTTCTTTAGCAAATCCCATTTCATGTGTTACGACTAACATTGTAAGACCTGTTTCAGCAAGTTCTTTCATAACCTTAAGAACTTCTCCTACCATTTCTGGATCAAGAGCTGATGTTGGCTCATCGAAAAGAATAACATCTGGTTCCATTGATAATGCTCTTGCAATTGCAACACGTTGCTTTTGTCCTCCCGATAATTGCTTCGGTTTAGCATTTACATAATTCTGCATACCAACAACCTCTAAATATTTCATAGCAACTTTTTCAGCTTCTTCCCTTAATCTATTTAATACCTTCATTTGTCCAACTACACAGTTACTCAATACATTATGATTGTTAAATAAGTTAAACTGCTGAAAAACCATTCCTAATTTAGTTCTATATTTATATATATTATGATTATCGTCTAAAATATTTTCTCCATTATATATTATTTCACCCGCAGTTGGTTTTTCTAAAAGGTTTATGCAACGCAACAATGTTGACTTTCCTGATCCAGAAGACCCTATTAAGCAAACAACTTCGCCCTTATCTACTGAAAAATTAATATCCTTTAATACTTCATGAGATCCAAAAGATTTATTCAAATGTTTTATATCAATTACTTTATCCATAACGTCTCCTCCATTATCCCACTACATTACCTTTTGATTTACGTAACATATCTTCAGGTCTTTCTACTTGCATTTGATTTCCTGCCATAATGTAATTATCTGGTCCATCTAACTTTCTTTCTATTGCTCTTAATATTCTAGTTACTGTATAAGTCATTATGAAATAAATAAAACATGCAACAAAGAAAGATTCAAAATATCTAAAATTATTTCCCGCAATTGATTTAGTTTGGAAAAATAACTCAGAAACAGAAATTACATTAAGAACTGATGTATCTTTTATATTAATTACAAATTCATTTCCTGTTGCTGGTAAAATATTACGAATTACTTGTGGTAATACTACATTAATCATCGTTTGAGAATGAGTCATTCCAATAGCTTGAGCTGCTTCAAATTGTCCCTTATCTATTGATACTATACCACCTCTTACTATTTCTGACATATATGCACCTGTATTAATAGATACTATAAATAATGCTGCTACTATTTTATTTATATCTATTCCTAAAAATTGTGCAGACCCATAATAAATTACCATAGCTTGTACAATCATAGGCGTTCCTCTAAAGAATTCTATATAAATAGAAAGAATTATATTTATGATTTTAAGAAATACTTTTTTTATACCTCTCTCTGGAATAGGAATTGTTCTTATAACACCAACAAGTAGACCTATTAAAGTTCCTATTAAGGTTCCTATTATAGAAATTAAAAGTGTCATACCTGCCCCTCGTAAGAACATTGGTAAATTATCTTGAAGTATTTTTATTATCCATTCAATACTCATTTCAATCCTCCTAAAATAAAAGCAAGTTATAAGTTTAGGATGGGTTATAAAATATAATAACCCATTCTATAAAATTTATTGAGCTGCTGGTTGATTTTTAACAGCATCCCCCATTATATTTACTTGCTCTTCTTCTGATATTCCTGATAAAATTTCATTTACTTTTTGTGTTAAATCACTGTTCTTTTTGATACCTACTGCTGTTTGTGTATCCTCTGGATTAGTGACAAAACCATCTTGAAGTTCAATCATTTTAAAGTTTCCATTTGCTGATTGAGCACTTACAGCCTCTGGCTTTTCAGATACATATGCATCAATAACACCTGATTCAAGAGCCACTCTCATAGCTGGAAAATTATCCATAGCTTCTTGTTTTTTTACACCTTCAATTTGATCTATTACTGAATAATGGAATGTATTTAATTGAGCTGTAACCTTTGCTCCATTAAAATCTGCTAAAGTTTTAGCATTTTCATACTGTCCATCATTCTTAACAACTAGAACTAATTGTGATTGATAATAATTATTTGAAAAATCAATAGTTTCTCTACGTTCTGCTGTAGGAGACATACCTGCTATTATTGCATCTATTTTCCCTGAAGTTAATGCAGGTACTAGCCCGTCCCATTCAGTTTTAACAATTACTAACTCTTTACCTAATCCTTCTGCTATTTTCTTTGCAATTTCAACATCATATCCACCTGCATACTCTGAACTTCCTTCTATTTTCACTGCTCCATTTGAATCATCCATTTGTGTCCAGTTAAATGGTGGATATCCAGCTTCCATACCTACCCTAAATACATTTTCATTTTTTTCTGACTTTCCTGAGCCACAACCTGTTAGTATTAGCATTGCTACTAATGATAGTGAAATTAATAATGATAGTTTTTTCTTCATAGTAAATCCTCTCCTTTTTTTATAATAAAAAAACCAACCCTAAATTCTTGGGTTGGTGCTATCTTAAATATTCAGATAAGATTCTATAAAAAAATAACTGAGCAAAGCTCAGGTTTAATCTTACAGATAACCTAATCCTCATCTTTCCCATTTGAGATAGCACAACTTAATAAACCGGGACGTTTATTAAGACAGTCCTGCAGTTCTTAACTGCAGACCCAGCAAGCAATATCGAGAAATATTACAAGCTTCGGCAAAATTTCCTTCTCCATAGTTTCATAGCATTCTCAAGCTCCACTAAAGACTGTTAAATTTTGCGCCTCTACCTCACATATAAAAGTGAGGCATTTATTAAATTATATATAGTCTATACCTTTTTGTTTTAGCTGTCAATATATACTTCGCAATTTTTCTAAATATTATAAAAATTACTATAAATGACACGATACAAAATCTCTATCTCCAGAGGACTAGTTATAATTCTACAGTTTCCTCTGATTTTTATGCAAAATCATAATTTTTTTAATGAGGCATAAAATCCCACTACACTTTAACAGGCGTTCTCGCCAAAGCCTACTATTAAGCCTACTATTGTTTTGATAAAAAATAATACTCTACAGAACAGACTTTTCTGCAGTCTATTCTATAGAGCATTTTTTACTTTTAAACAACTTAACTTTCTTATAAATATATTATTGTTATCTAATTAAATTGTTTAATTTAATCTTTCTCCAGCTTCTATTAACACATTATCTTTAAACATAAAAACACTTTGAACAAACAAGAATATTCCTGTGATTATAAGTAACCATTCTATTTTTATAACATCTGCTAAAGGCCCAAATACCATCATACCAGCTGGCATCATAATACTTGTAATCATTCCAAGTACTCCAAAAACTCTTCCTTGAAAATCTGGTTCTACCTTTTCTTGTAATAAAACTGTTGATGGCGTATTAAAAATAGGCATAGCCACTCCCACAATAGCCATAATAGCTAAATATAGCCAAAATATTGGAATAACACCTAAAAGAAATGTACCAAGTCCTATAATACCAGTGGATAAAATCATAGTATATACTCTATTCTTGAATCCTCCCCAAGATGCCATAATTATACCACCAACCATCATTCCTACTGAGAATGTAATTTCTATAGCTGTTAGTCTCCAAATATCATTTCCAAAACTACGAGTTACTTGTAATGGCGTTAAAAAAGAAATTGGTGCTGCTAAAATAAAGAAAATAGTACAAAATAAGAAGAACTTTTTTACATAGCTGTGGTTCTTAATGTATTTAACACCTGCTTTCATATCATCAAAATAGCTATTATGCTGCGCTTCCAAAGCTTTAGAATGAGCTTTCACCTTAAGGAAAATTAACAATGTAAAAACAGCTATCATTGCAGTTATAACATCTATAAAGAATATTGTTTCAATTGTAGCTATACTCAATAATGCTCCACTAAGCATAGGACATATTAGCATTGTTAATGATTGTATACTACTATTTATTCCATTTATTTTACTAAGCTTATTTTCTGGTACAATTTGTGGTATAAAAGATCCAACTGCCGGTGTTTGAACTCCTGTTCCTAATGATCTTATAGCTAAAACTAAAAATAACATCCAAGGAGCATCATAACCTAGAAGAAATATTATAGCTAAAATTAATGTAGATATTGCTATCAAAGAATCTGATATAACTATTAACATTTTTCGATTGTATCTATCAGCCCATACTCCTGCAAATGGAGAAATAAAAAAGGAAGGTAAAAATCCGCATATAATAGATATTGTCATCATAGCTCCTGATTGTGTTGTTAAAGTAATATACCAAGTAATAGCGTATTGAACAAGCATTGAACCAAATAAAGATATAGTTTGGCTTGTTAGAAAAAGTATTGAATTTTTCTTCCAATCATTTTGTATACTTGTAATCGTCATATTTATCACCTCTTCATGTTTAAATTAAACAAAAAGCCCTTCCAAACTATCAATTTGGAGGGGCATACCATTACCACATAATATCATATTAAATACAGTATTGTTATACAAGCTTATAAGTATAATCTGTACTTTATATAAGGTAATATAATGCTTTTTAATCCCATCCAAACTAAATTAGCAGTTTTATACAACACTAAAACTCACACCTTTTATTCAGAAGATGCTCACCATTTTATTTGTATTGATTTTAACTTATTGAATAAGACTAAATTAACATTTTATATAATCACCTCATATTTTAGATTGGCTTAATTATATATTCAAAATAAAGTTGTGTCAATAAAATATCTATATAAAATCAACTATTTACTAGATAATTAAAAAAGTTTATCATAACCTTACTTAAATGCAACGACAATACTTACAAATTGAGCTATACTATATTTAAATTCCTTATTTATCAAAGTGTTAAAATATAAATTTTGACAAATACTATTTAATGATAGCTCAAGTAAGGAGGAAAAAATCATGGCAGAAATAACAGGAGTAGTTAAATGGTTTGATTACGAAAGAGGTTATGGCTTTATATCATGCAATCAAGGTGATGATGTGTTTGTGCATCATTCTCAAATCAAAGAAAAAGGTTCTGAAAAGTCTTTACATGAAGGCGAGAATGTAACCTTTGATATTAAAGAAAATGAAAAAGGTCCCATGGCTGTAAATGTTCAAAAATTATGATTTATAAAAAGCATCTCGTTAGAGATGCTTTTTAAGTATACTTTTATACATTAAATTAATTAAACTGTTTTTTAACTTAGAGTTCTACTGTTAATTCCTGATCTATATTACCCTTTTTAGTAAGTGTTCTACTCTTCTTTTTATTCTTTATAAATAATGACATAATTAAAGAAATTACTGTAATAGCTATAACAAAAATAAATGTAGTATTAGCACCCTTCAGTGAGGCATCAAGCATCTCTGATTTATATAATGCTACATTTGTTGTAGCAAGGGCATTATCTGGTGCATTAGAAGTAGTAACATTAGACATTATAGTTATGAGTACTGCAGTTCCAAGAGATCCTGCCACTTGTTTTGCCATATTAACCACAGCAGAAGCATGTGCTAATAGTTTATTTGATAAATCATTCACTCCAGCTGTTTGCATAGGCATTATAACAAGTGCGATTCCAATACATCTAATTGTATATAGCATAGCAATAATTATAACATGTGTATCTCTATGTAACCTTGCAAATGGGAAAGAAGCAATAATAAGTAAAACAATGCCTGGTATAGCTAATTTCTTTACACCATACTTATCAAATAAACGCCCAGATATAAGCATTGTTACCGCCATTAGGAGTGCCCCTGGTAAAAGTGTTAGTCCACTTGTAAAAGCTGATTTTCCAAGTATATTTTGCAGAAAAATCGGCAATACAATACTTGCTCCCACTGATGCAATATTTAAAATACTTCCTATTACAGTTGTTAAGGTAAATGTAGTTGATTTAAAAACACGCATTTCAAGCATCGGATGCTCCATAGCTAACTGACGCCATATAAATGAAGCACTTATAATTATTCCTACAATTATAGTTGTAAGAACAGTAATATCACCCCAACCTTTATTCCCTGCATTGCTAAAGCCATAAAGTACCAATCCAAATCCAAATGTTGATAGAAGGATAGAAAGAAAATCTATCTTAGGATTTTTTAATGGTATAACATCCTTCATAAAAAAAGCTGTAAAAATTATATCTAATGCTACTAAAGGTATTAGAATATAAAATAAATAATGCCAGTTCCACATATCAATTATTATTCCAGATAAAGTCGGACCTATAGCTGGGGCAAAACATATAACAAGACCATACATCCCCATTGCTGAACCCCTTTTTTCAGGAGGAAATACCATAAGAAGAGCAGTATTTGCCAAAGGTGATATTATTCCTGCTCCAGCCGCTTGAACTATTCTTCCAATAAGAAGTATTGTAAAATTTGGAGATATAGCGCATATAACTGTCCCAATCCCAAACATCGCCATAGAAAACATAAATAGCTTCCTAGTTGATATTTTCTCTAGCAGCAATGCTGTCAAAGGTATCATTATAGCATTAACAAGCATAAATGCAGTTGTCAGCCACTGTGCAGTACTTGCATTTATCTTAAAATACTTCATTATCTGAGGTAATGCAGTAGACAATAATGTCTGGTTTAGTATTGTAACAAATGATCCAATCATTATTGCAATTATAAGTAATGTTTTATTATACTCTTTTCCATATATATCTTTATTAACAGGTTTTTCTTTTGAATCTCTTTCTTTCATTAGTTCATCATCCTATCTAAATTAAAGTCTTCCTCTAAAAAATCAAGTTCCTTGTTCTCATATAAATTCCTTACCCATTCACACCACTGAAGATTTAATTTAGCTACATTTAAATTTCTTTGAGTTAAAATATAAGCTCCAAATAATGATGATTTTGCTGTTTCAGGATTCTCTTTGAATTTGAGTTTTATTTTTTCTATGGATTCTTTACTTTGTTCTATTCTTTTATTAACTTTTGTCTCAAGTTCATTAAGAAGCTTTTCTACTGCCTCTTCATCCATAAACTTTATACAATATAATTTTAGAGTCATTTCATCTCTAGTAACTTCTTCATTGGTTTCAGATATAAACCAATCATGTAAAAGTTCGTTACCCTTAACTGTAAGATTATATATCTTTTTATCAGGCTTTCCACTTTGTTTCTTTAAGGTTAACTGAATATACCCCTCCTCTTCCAATTTAGAAAGTATTGGATATATAGCACTATGAGTAGAACGCCAAAACTTATTTAGTTTTTGTGTTAAATCATATCCGCTCATTGGCTCAGTTGATAATAAGCTTAGAAGTCCATAAGACAATTTATTCATAATATCATCTCCTATGTACATAAATAATTAAATACTTATATTATATAAATCAAAATACTTATATCCCTATATTTTTCTATAGCAGATTATAATAAAATCTTTAGTTATATATAATATTAACTTTAGTTATCTCAATTATTTAGGTATAAATAATATGTCAACAGTGACATATAAATTGCATATTATATATACTATATAAACTTTAACCATATGTCAATAGTGACATTTTAGATAAACATTTAATTATATAATAAAAATCCCCCAAATCATTAGTTTGGGGGAGCATAAAATACAATTCAATATTTAGTTAAAACCTTTTAAAATATTTGATATTAACCTATTTCTTCTCTATAAGCGCAACACATTCAACATGTGAAGTATGTGGAAACATATCAACTGGTTGAACAATCTTCGTTCTATATCCTTTTTCTTCTAATATCTTTAAATCTCTAGCTAATGTACTTGGATCACAAGAAACATAAACTATTCTTCTTGGTTTTGCTTTCTCTATAGAATCTAAAAGCTTTATATCACACCCTTTTCTCGGAGGGTCAACAACTATCACTTCTGGCACTATGCCCTTTTCTATTAATTCAGGTATTATTTCTTCTGATTTTCCTACAAAGAATTCTGCATTATCTATATTATTAATTCTAGAGTTTTCTCTTGCATTAATAATAGCTGGTTCAATAATTTCAACTCCATAAACTTTTTTTGCTTTCTGTGAAAGGAAAAGTGTAATTGTTCCTGTTCCACAATAAGCATCAAAAACAGTTTCTTCTCCTGTCAATCCAGCATATTCTAAAGCCTTTGAATATAATTTTTCTGTTTGTACAGGATTCACTTGGAAGAATGAAAGTGGTGAAATATTGAACTTAAAGTTTTCTATATAATCAGTTATAGTATCTTCTCCCCATAAAGTTATACATTCTTGACCTAAAATAACATTTGTATTTTCACTATTTACATTTAAAATTATACTTTTTATACCATCTATATTATTTCTAACTTCATTTATAAATTCATTTATATGAAGAATATTCTTTTTAGTTGATACTAAAACTACCATAATTTCCTTAGTAGTAAATCCCTTACGTATCATTATATGTCTTATTAATCCATTTTTATTAAAAACTCCATCAATACTAGCAGCTGATATATTATATTTTATCATCCATTCTCTCGTAAGTTTAGCAACTTTATCAGCAACCTTATCTTGGATTAAACAAGTTTCTAAGTTAATTATATTATGACTTCTTGGTGCATAGAATCCAACACTTAGTTCTCCCTTTACAATACCTACAGGTAATTGAACCTTATTTCTGTATCTTTCTGGATTTTCCATGCCTATAGGATATTCTACTAATGAGCTATCTAATCCACCTATCTTTGTCATACAATCTTTTACTCTTTCAAATTTATAGTCTAACTGTTTTTTATAACTCATATGTTGAACTGTACATCCACCACATCTTTTATACACTTTACACTTTGGTTCAACTCTTTGCTCAGATTTTTCAATAACCTCTATTAATTTCCCATATGCATAATTTTTCTTAACCTTAACTATTAATGTCTTGACTTTTTCTCCTAAAATAGCACCTTCTATAAATATAGGATATCCATCTACTTTAGCTATTCCTTCACCCTCATATCCTACACCCACTATATCTAATATATATTCATTATTTTTTTCAATCAAAATAATCACCTCTTAAAATCTTATACATAAAATTTTAACTATCCCTAAAGTTTCATCTTATAATAGCATAAAAATATGTAAAACACAAAAAACATATAATTTAATAACAAAGCAATTCATAATAAACTATATGTATAATATTAAGTAAATGATATAATTATTTTAACCCAAAAAAAATGGCATCACAAGATGCCTAAGTCAGAATTAGTTGCCATTTAATTCCATTTAATAGTATTACATTATTCATATCATAATATACATTATAACTTAAATATTATCAATATAATTATTAACATTTTGTTAATTATCTAATTTACTACAATATTTATACAAAATTTTATCTAATTTATCACTATTTTAATACTTTTATCGTATTAATTGATATTCATTCTCATGTATCTCGAATCTTTTATTTATAAGCAAAAAAATAGAAGCCAAAAGGCTTCTATTTTACTATTCTACTACGCTTATTTTTAATAAGTTAGTAGCTCCTATCTTATCTACAGGAACTCCAGCAGCAATTACAACTGTATCACCTGTCTTAACAAATCCATTAGTTTGTGCAACTTTAACTGATTCTTCCATCATATGATCTGTTGATTCCATTTGTCCTGAAACAACTGGATAAACTCCGAAACATAATGCTAATTTCTTAGCTACTTTTTCATCTGGAGTTACAGCAACTATTGGGCAATCTGGTCTACATTGAGATAATCTTCCTGCAGTTGCTCCACTTTGAGTTGATGTTATTATAGCTGAAGCTTTTAATTCATATGCAGCATTTGCAGCAGCTCTTGATATAACACCTGCTATAGCTGGTATGTGCTTTTTAGCTCTTGAAGTAGCTATCTCATAGTTTAATTGTCTTTCTGCTTCTACTGCTATTTTAGCCATAGTTTGAACAGCTTCTACTGGCCAATCTCCATTTGCTGATTCTCCTGATAACATTATAGCATCTGTTCCATCGTATATAGCATTAGCAACGTCAGATACTTCTGCTCTTGTTGGTCTTGGATTTCTTATCATAGAATCTAACATTTGTGTAGCAGTTATAACTGGCTTACCTGCATTATTACATTTTTCTATTATCATCTTTTGAACTGCTGGTAATTTTTCCATAGGAATTTCTACTCCTAGATCACCTCTAGCAACCATTATTCCGTCAGAAGCTTCTAATATAGCATCTATATTGTCTACACCTTCTTGGTTTTCTATCTTTGAGAATATTTGAATATGTTCTCCACCATTTTCAACTAATATCTTTCTTATAGCTTCTACATCTGATGCTTTTCTTATGAATGATGCAGCAACTAAGTTAACTCCAATTTCACAACCAAATTTTAAATCAGCTATATCTTTTTCAGTTAATGCTGGTAATTTGATTGAAACTCCTGGAACATTAACTCCCTTATGAGTTCCTACGAAACCTGTATTCATAACCTTACAGTTAATCTTATTTCCTTCAATAGATTGAACTTCTAATCCAACTAAACCATCATCTATTAATATAATATTACCTGGTTTAACGTCATTTGCTAATCCTTCGTATGTAACTGTACATTGAGTTGTGTCTCCAACTACATCTCCACCTGCGTATATTACAAAATCATCACCTGATTTTAATTCTACTTTCTTTGGTTCAAATTTTCCAGTTCTTATTTCTGGTCCTTTAGTATCTAACATTATTGCTATTTCTTTATTGTGTTTTTTAGCTAAATCCTTAACTAAGTTTATTCTTTCTGCATGTTCTGCATGATCTCCATGTGAGAAGTTGTGTCTTGATGCATTCATCCCTGCTTCAATTATTTTTGATAATATTTCTGGATTTTCACTAGCTGGACCAATAGTACAAATCATCTTAGTTTTTCTCATGTAATAACACTCCTTTAATTTACGTATATAGTTTATTTTATCTTAGTAAAATATTATTAATATATTTATATGTTGAGTAATAAATCAAAGATTAATTCTAAGATGAAATTTCATCTGCTATTTCAAATAACTTTTCGTCAAACTTTCTATCTAGTGCTAAGGCTTCATCTATATCTTGATCAATTATCTCATTGTTTTTTATTCCTATAACTCTTGATGTTTTACCTTCTAAAAGAACTTCTACTGCTCTAGAACCCATTCTTGATGCTAAAACTCTATCAGTTGCTGTTGGGCTTCCACCTCTTTGAATATGACCTAAAACTGTTGCTCTTGTTTCAATACCTGTAACACCTTCAACATATTTAGCTAACTCTTGAGCTCCACCTACTCCTTCTGCTAGTAAAACTAAGTTATGAATCTTACCTTTTTGTTTACCTTCTAATATTACTTTGCAAAGTTCTTCTTTTGAGAATCCCTTTTCTGGAGTTATTATATATTCTGCTCCACCTGCTATACCAGCATATAAAGCTAAATCACCACAATCTCTTCCCATTACTTCTACTATTGACACTCTTTCATGAGAAGTTGATGTATCTCTAATCTTATCTATAGCATTTATTACTGTATTTAAAGCAGTATCAAATCCTATTGTGAAATCAGTATAAGTTAAATCATTATCTATTGTTCCTGGTAATCCTACAGTTTTTACACCTAACTTAGATAAAAGCTTAGCTCCTGTAAATGATCCATCTCCACCAATTACTACTAAAGCATCTACTCCATAGGCTTTTAATATTTTAGTAGCTTTAACTCTTACTTCTTCTTTTTTAAATTCAAGGCATCTAGCAGTTCTTAGGATAGTTCCTCCTCTATGGATAATATCTGATACTGATGATCTATCCATAGTAAATAATTCTCCATTAATTAAACCACTATATCCTCTTTGAACGCCCATTACTTCAATACCATGATGTAAAGCAGTTCTTACAACGGCTCTTATTGCTGCGTTCATTCCTGGAGCATCTCCACCACTAGTTAAAATAGCTATTTTTTTCATGCTGTTTCCTCCTTAACACCACCGGGACAAAGGTTGTCCCACTTTCTGTGGAATTATCCATTTTTTATTTACTATAATAATTTTTATTTATTGCACCGTATTAATTTAAATTTTTTTACTAATTTTTATCACCTTATTTATTTTACTTGCTACACAAAGTTTATGCAACTAAAATAAATACAATATTATGATTTTTATCGACTTTTTTATACCTTCTTACTTATATTATAACCTAATTAAATATAATTTATAGCTTAATTTATAATTTTTTATTAAATTATTAATTGTAAATTTTTTGTTTTTATATATAAATTATTAAAGTTTATATATAAAAATATATTTAATAATAAAGAGAAAAGATTTTACTCTTTTCTCTTTATTATTACTCTATTACTTTGACATTTTCTTCTCCAGCTACTTCTTTAAAATAATTAACTGCATCAGACTCCAAATCTATCCACATATCTTTTGGCATTCTATAATTTTTTCTATCATTAGCAGTAAAGATATATACGGTAGTATCACCTTTATATTCTAAAGGCATTGACCTTAATTCTTTCATTAAATTTCTTCCATCATCTAAATTATTTGATCTAATATATACCTTTGTAGTATTAATTTTCTCTAAAGGTTCTACTGTTTCGCATATAAGTTTTGGTAATTCATCTTCTTTTATGCTTATTCTTCCCTTTATTACTACTAGATTATCTTCTTTAATAGAATCCCTAACCTTGTCTAGAGTTTTAGGGAATACTATAACTTCTATGATACCTGTTAAATCTTCAAGCTTTAAAAATGCCATCATAGTATTACTTCTTGTTATTTTTTGATTTGATTCAGCAATTATACCTCCAAGTATAACTCTTTCTTCATCATGTATTATATCCTCTGGTAAATCAGTCTGATTAAAAGTTTCTTTTATTATCTCATAAGATTTATATACCTTATCTATATTAGTAGTAGTTTGAACTTTTAAGCTATCCGCATATTCATCTAAAGGATGTCCTGATAAATATAATCCTGTCATTTCCTTTTCCATAGCCAAAAGATTTTTCTTTGCAAACTCTTTTATATTTGGATAATTTATTTCAGGCACTTCAATTTCTTCTTCCATTCCAAATAGACTAATTTGTCCATCTATATTTCTTTTTCTTTCACTAGATACACCATCCATTAGCTTTTCATATACAGCTAAAAGCTTTGATCTAAATATACCAAAACAATCAAGAGCTCCAGCCTTTATAAGACTTTCTATTGCCCTTTTATTTATAGATGATAAATCTATTTTATTTATAAAATCCATCAAAGACTCAAACTTCTCTTTAGTATTTCTAGATTCAACAATAGTTTCAACAACATTATATCCTACATTTTTTATTGCAGCCAAACCAAACCTAATTTTATCACCTTTAACTGTAAACTTAGAATAACTTTCATTTATATCAGGCGGTAATACTTGTATCCCTAAGCTTTCTGCAAAACTTATGTAATGTGCTACTTTTTCACTTGTTCCCATTACTGAATTAAGCATTGCTGCTATAGTTTCAACAGGATAGTATTTCATCAAATATGCAGTTTGATATCCTATAACAGCATATGCAGCTGCATGAGACTTATTAAATGCATAAGAAGCAAAATCCATCATTTGATCAAATATTTTGTTTGCAGATTCTTCTGATATACCATTTCTTTTACATCCAGGAACTTCTATATTCCCATTTTCATCTACAACTCCATATATAAAGTTTTTTCTTTCTTCCTCCATGACCTTATGCTTCTTTTTAGACATAGCTCTTCTTACAAGGTCACTTCTTCCCATGGAGTATCCAGCTAGCTTTCTAACTATCTCCATTACCTGCTCTTGATAAACCATTACTCCATAAGTAACATTTAAAATATCTTCTAGCTCTGGAACCTCATATTCAACTTTATCTGGGTTTTGTTTACATTCTACATACCTTGGAATTTCTCCCATAGGACCTGGTCTATATAATGATATTCCTGCTATTATATCCTCTAAGCAATCTGGTTTTAATTCCTTCATAAAGGAAGTCATCCCTGGAGATTCTAATTGGAATACACCTGCTGTTTTCCCTTCTCCAATCATTTTATATACAGATTTATCTTCAAAATTAATCTTATCTAGATTTATATCAATTCCTTGATTTTCTTTAATCATTTTAACAGCATCATTCATAACTGTTAATGTTCTTAGCCCAAGGAAATCCATCTTTAGCAATCCAAGTTCTTCTAAAGTAGTCATATCAAACTGAGCTACTATAGAGTCTTCATTTTTTTGAAGCGGTACGTATTCAACTAATGGTTTGGATGCTATAACTACACCAGCAGCATGAGTTGATGAGTGTCTAGGTAATCCTTCTAAATCCTTACTTACATCTATTAAAGCCTTTACTCTTTCCTCATTATTATATGCAGCTTTAAGTTCAGGATTTATTTCTAATGCCTTATCAATAGTAATGCCTAACATAGTAGGAATCATTTTTGCTATTCTATCTACTTCTGCATAGGAATAATTCATAGCCCTTCCTACATCCCTTATACATGCTCTAGGCGCCATTGTTCCAAAGGTTATTATTTGCGAAACGTTATTTACTCCATACTTATCAACAACATAATCAATAACCTCTTGTCTTCTTTCATAACAAAAATCTGAATCTATATCAGGCATGCTCACTCTTTCAGGATTTAAAAATCTTTCAAAAAGCAAACTATATTTTATTGGATCTATCTTTGTTATACCTAAAGTATAAGCAACTATTGAACCTGCTGCTGATCCACGCCCAGGTCCAGTTGGAATTCCATTTTCATTAGAAAATCTTATAAAATCCCAAGTTATTAAAAAGTAATCTACATATCCCATTTGCTTGATTACTGATAACTCATATTCTAATCTTTCAATATATCCACAAGCTTCTTCATTTGTTTTATAATAATCCACAAGTTCTTCCACATTTAGTGGTTTATTTAAAAACTCCTTAAATACCTCATATCTTTCTATTAGCCCAGAATAACATACACTTTTTAAATATTCATATGGCTCTATACCATCTGGGACTGGAAATTTAGGTAATTTTGATACATGGAACTCATAATCAAAATTGCATTCCTCTGCAATTTTTGTTGTATTCTCTAAAGCTTCTGGTATATGAGAAAATATATCCCACATTTGTTCTGGAGATTTTAAGTAAAATTGATCTGACGGATATCTCCTTCTATTTGGATCATCAATAGTCTTTCCTGTCTGAATACACATAAGTACATCATGTGACTCAGAATCTCTTTGATTTATGTAATGAACATCATTAGTAGCAATTAAAGGAATTCCTGTTTCCTTCGATAACTTAATGTTTGCTTCTGTAACTTTTCTTTGTTCATCCATTCCATGATTTTGTATCTCTAGATAAAATCCATCTTTAAAAATATCTTTATACAAAAGAGCCACTTCTTTAGCTTTTTCATAATTATCCTTAAGATGCCATGACTGAACCTCTCCCCCTAAGCAAGCACTTAAAGCAATAAGTCCATTACTATGACTTCTTAAAAACTCATGGTCAACTCTTGGTTTATAATAAAATCCTCTTATAGATGCCTGAGATACTATTTCCATAAGATTCTTATATCCTTCTTCATTTTTAACCAATAATACTAGGTGATGGGTACTATTTTCCTTATCATTCATTTTAATATCCATAGACTTTGCAGCTACGTATATCTCACATCCAAGTATAGGTTTAATCCCTTGTTCTATAGCTTCTTTATAGAAAGACACGCAACCATACATAACACCATGATCAGTAATAGCTATACTTTCCATTCCTAACTCTTTAGCTCTACTTATTATTTTTTTTATTTTTCCTGAACCATCAAGCAAACTATATTCAGTATGGAGATGTAGATGGGTAAATTTTTTACTCAACTAAAACACCGTCCTTTCAATTGATAATTGATAATGCATAATTCATAATTTAGGAAGAAGTCCTAATGAAATTTCCTTAATTAATATAGTCTAAATACAATAGATTATATCTTTAATCATGCATCATCAATCATCTATTATATATTGTTATAATCTAGCTAAGCTGGATTATCTCATCAATTATCCATTTTTAATTGTCAATTATTAATTATTTAATATGTTCCTGACCTAACTTCTTCAGCAATTTTTTCTATTTTTCTTAATCTATGATTGACGCCTGATTTTCCTACAGGAGGATCTAACATTTCACCAAGTTCCTTAAGGGACTCATCTGGATAGCTTAATCTAAGTTCTGCTATTTCCCTTAAGTTTTTAGGCAATCTCTGAAGCCCTATTTCTCTTTGAATTAGCTTTATGCTTTCCACCTGTCTTACTGCAGCGTTTACTGTTTTGCTTAAATTTGCTGTTTCACAGTTTACAAGCCTATTAACATTATTTCTCATTTCCTTCATTATTCTTATATTTTCTAACTCTAATAATGATGTATGTGCTCCTATTATTCCTAAAAGATTTGAAATCTGCTCCCCTTCTTTTAGATAAATAATATAACTATTTTTTCTTTGTATTACTTTTGAATTTAGTCCAAAAGTATTTATTAAAACCGATAAATCCTTAGCATAATCTTCACTATGAGTAACGAATTCTAAGTGATAAGTTTTTTCAGGGTTACTTATACTTCCCCCACCTATAAACGCTCCTCTTACATATGCTCTTTTTAAATCTTCTGTCTTAACCATATTTTCATCTATTCTGTAGTCTAAAGTTAATACTCCTTCTACCTCTGTTAGTATTCCAGTATCTCTTAAAAGATCTCTAACCCCCATAGATTCTTCTATAAGCACCATATATATATTATTTTTTTTTAATGAATTACTTTTCTTAACCATAAGTTTTGAATGTATATTAAAATGTTCTTTTAATAAACTAAATATATGCCTTGCAGATGCTGGATTTTCAGTGGTAATCCTAAACGCTAACCCTAAGCCACTAAAGGATATTGTTCCACTTACTTTCATTATTGCTGAAATCTCAGCTAATGCTTCTTCTTTGGTTAATTCAGAATGTCTGCAAATTTCTCCTTTTACCTTTGATGAAAATGACATATGGCCTATTTCTCCTTATTATCTATTCTTATCATGTAATTATATCATAAATAATAATAAAAATTTAGATGTAAATTATAGCTTTAAATATTAATTTAAATTGATATTTCTATAACTAAATTTTCTCCAACTATTCTACCGTTTATATCACCCTTATATTTTTTTACTATTTTTTTCACATTATATAAGCCATATCCTCTGCCCTTTCCTTTACTAGAAAATCCTTTTTTAAAAAAGTTATCTATCTCTTCGTTTGATATGTTTAAGCCACAAATACTATTTATAACTTCTATTTTATTTTTTTCACTTTTATTAATCCGTATTGTAATTTCTTTTTTTAGTGAGTTTTTAGTAGCTTCAATAGCATTATTTAATAAATTACTTAATATTATTGTTATCTCTGAGTCATCTAAGCAACTTTCTTCTATATTAAAATCAATAAAATAATTTAACTTTATTCCATGTTGTTCGCATTCAACTAATTTGCTATATAAAATAGCTTTTAGTATCGTGCTTTCAATATCTATTACAGAAATTAATATATTCGTATTATCCAACCCACCTATATACTTTTTAGCTCTGTTCTTTAACTCTGGAATATCTTTTGACACTTGTATCATTGAATATAGTATATTTATGTGATTCTTATATTCATGTTCATTTGCTCTTATATTTTGTATTATGTCGTCCAATAATGGATTGTAAGCATTCTTAACCTCTATACTTTTATTCTTTAGTATAGTTTTATGTAATGACCTATAAAAACTTATATTTAAAAATATATTTATGAAGATAAGTAGATTTATTTCTATAACAATTAAACTTGAAAATTCTCCACTATCATAAATAATTTTATATATCATAAAAAACATAAATATATTTAAAAATATGTTTGATATTAAAAGGTTATCTTCAATATATTCTTCCAAATCTAAATTTTTCTTTTTTGTATATCTCCTAGAAAATATAATAATTAATAATATATTAATAGCAAAAAGAACTAACTGCACAAAAACTAATTCCTTTGTTTTTTTAGTAAATAAATATAATACAGTTACTAATGTAGTTTGTAATATAAAAGTTATAACAACACATATAACCATTTCTGTTATCACTAAGCTTTTATCTTTATTATCAACTACGGCTATTGCAATGATTTCTGCTAATAGTAATATTATATAAACTAGTACTCCATTTATACTTTTTAAATTATAAAATAAGATACTACAAACTACTACTATAAGAAAATATTTTAGCAAGTTATCCTTTTTACTTTTATTAAATACCGCATTATATAAGAGAACCACCAACATCATTTCTATAAATATCATCAATACATCCATAAAATACATCCTCTATCCCCATAAATTTGCTTGGAATAAATTTAATTGTAACTTTAACCTCCCAATATATTTTTTCCCAGCTATACACTATATTCTAGCAAATTATTATATATTTTTCCATATTATGCATTAATATTACAATATATTGCTTTTAAAAATGAGTAGTCTCTTAAATCTATTTAATATAAAATTTAATCTCTTATTTTTATAAAGGGGGTCGCGTTTCGCGACCCCATTTTAAACCATTGATTTTACTTACTTAAAATATCTTTTAAACTTAAATAGAAATTTATTCTATTACTTATTATATACGCAAAAAGGAAAGCTCGAATTAGAACTTCCCTTTGTATCAGCTAATATCAAAATTTATTTTTGTACAGTACCTTTATTAATTTTATTCATTTTATCTCTCTCTTTAATTCTTTGAGATACATACATATATTCTATTATTTTCTTTCTATCATATAGCAACTTCTTCTCCATTATTGTATCTACTAAAACTTCAGCTAAATACTCTGAATCATGCTTTACATAACCTTTTTCTATTTTGGCTAAAGAAGCCTCAACTACATCTACTCCTAGACTCTTTATTTCTTTCGAATCTAACTCTACTAATTGAGAATTATCTAATGAATATCTTTTCTTTATATCATCTGGAATATCTCCTCTATTAGCAATCACATAATCTACAATTCCTCTTCCACCGTACTTTTTTAATATCTTTATATGATCTGAAGCTTTAAATCCATGAGTTTCTCCCGGCTGAGTCATTATATTAGATATATATATCTTTATTGCATCACTTTTCCTTATACTTTCTGAAATATCCTTTACTAATAAATTTGGTATTATGCTTGTATATAGACTTCCCGGTCCCAATACTATTGCATCAGCCTCATCTATTGCTTTTATAGCATCTTCCAATGGCTTTGCATCCTTTGGCTCTATCATTAGCTTTTTTATTCTTGAATTTTGCTTTAATACTTCATCAGGAATTTGCGATTCTCCCACTACTTTATTACCATTTTCAAGCTCTGCAATTAATTTCATATCTTCCAATGTAACTGGCAACACCTTTCCAGTTACAGCTAATACAGAACTCATTTTTTGGACAGCATCTTCAAAATTATCGCTTACCCCATCCATAGCAGCTAAAAATAAGTTACCAAAACTTTGATTTTTTAATCTTCCATCTGGAAATCTATATTGAAGTAATTCCTCCATTAGTGGCTCTGTATCTGCAAGCGCTAATATACAGTTTCTTATATCTCCAGGCGGTAGCATACCTAAATCTTCTCTTAAATCACCTGAACCTCCTCCATCATCAGCAACTGTTACTATAGCAGTTATATTTGATGTATAGTATTTTAGTCCCCTTAGCATAGTTGATAAGCCTGTGCCACCACCAACAACTACAATTTTAGGTCCTTTTACTAGTAATCTCTTTTCATATATAAGATTCTCCATCTTTCTACTATCTAATGATAAGTGAATGTATCCTTTATTTGTAAGCGCTATTATTGACTTCATACTTTCTATAACAGATATATATATAACAAATACTCCTGTTATATTTAAAAATATATAAAATATTTTATAATAAAAATCATATACTCTTCGTACTGCTAATTCTGTGAATCCAAATGCAATTAAAAGAATCCCAAATATTCCAAAGAAAAGCCATCTTTTAATTCTAACTCCTGGTTTCAACCAATCCTTTATACTCATAGCTTTTTAGCTCCTTGATGCACATCTTCTCTTATATCTCTATGTTCAACAGAAGCATTGTAATTTCTTTCTAATAGTTTCTTATATAAAGCATTAGCTATAGCTACAGATCTGTGTCTTCCCCCTGTACAACCAACAGATATTATAAGCTGCCTCTTTCCTTCCTTTTTATAATTAGGTATTAAGAAGTCCAACATATCATCTGCTCTCTCTATAAAACCTTTAGTTTCTTCTTGCTCAAGAACATATTTTTTTACTGGTTCATCATTACCTGAATATGGTTTAAGATCTGGAATGTAAAATGGATTTGGTATAAACCTAACATCAAATACTAAATCAGAATCAACTGGTATTCCATATTTAAAACCAAAACTTAATACAGTTACAGAAAGTTGCTTTTCTGGCTGCTTTACATCTCCATAATTTTTATTCATTTCTTCCCTTAAATCTCTAATTGCATATTTTGATGTATCTATAATTATATCTGCTCTGTCTTTTACTTCTCTTAGTCTATTTCTTTCCTCATTAATCCCTGTAATAACTCTGCTTCCAGGTGCTAATGGATGACTTCTTCTCGTTTCTTTAAATCTTTTTACTAATACTTCATCTGTTGCATCTAAGAATAGTATTTCATATTTAAAATCTTGTTTTTTTAGATAATTTAAGCTTTCAAATAAATCATCAAAGAAAATTCCGCCTCTTATATCTATTACTAATGCAACTTTATTTATTTTTCCTTGGCTTTGAACACAGGCTTCCGCAAACTTTGGTATTAACTTTGGAGGAAGATTATCTACACAAAAGTATCCCATATCTTCAAGGCTTCTTGTTGCTTCTGTTTTACCTGCTCCTGATAGTCCTGTAACTATTATAAATCTCATGATAATGCCTCCTTTTATAATTCAAAGATTATATAGTTAAATTATAACATATCAAGTTTATTTATATAAGTTATAATAAATATTATACTTATACCTAACTATGTATCTATTATATATAGAAAACTAACTATATGAAAATTTAAATTACTTTTATTTTAAAATAGAAATAGAGAAAAGCTATCACTCTTCTCTACTGAAACTATTCTTTATCTCTTTCTTTTATAGCATCATATAGTAACTTGCAAAACTCTACATTTTGGTCTTTAGTCCCTATGCTCACTCTTATCCATCCAGGCATATCTAGTAAGTATCCTGGCCTTATTATATATCCATGTCTTAATAGATATTCATGTATTGGTTTATCATCACCATTTACATTAACCATTATGAAATTAGCCTGCGATTCTATACATTCTAATCCCATTTCATTAAATTTCTTTGTTAAATAATTTCTTTGCTCTTTATTAAAGATTTTAACAGTATTTATAAACTCTTCATCTTCTATAGCTACAACTGCTGCCCTTTGAGCAAATAAATTAACATCAAATGCATTTATAACCCTATTAATATAATCTACTATTTCCTCATTAGCAATTCCATATCCAAATCTTAACGAAGCTAATCCATAAGCCTTAGATAAAGTTCTTAATATTATCATATTAGGATATACCTTCAATAATTCTAATGAATCAGGATATTCTTCTGAATTAACATATTCATAGTAAGCCTCATCCATTATTATAATTACATTTTCTGGTATTTTATATAATACTTTATCTAAATCCTGTTTAGTGAACATACCTCCAGTTGGATTATTAGGGTTACATAACCATAATAACTTTGTTTTGTCTGTTATCGCATCCACCATAGCTTCTAAATCTAACCCATTATTTTTTAATGGAACCTTTATTGGTTTTGCACCCATAAGAATTGTATTGCTCTCATATCTAGGAAAAGTAATTTCCGCCATTATACTTTCATCATCTTTATCCAAAAACACTTCACATACTACATTTATTAAAGAATCTGATCCCGCCCCACAAAATATCATATCCTTATTTACTCCAAGCTTACTGCTTAAAGCTTGCTTAAAATCATAGGAAGATGAATCTGGATACATATTCATCTCATTTACTAATTCAGTCATCAGTTTTTTAACTTTATTCGAAGTTCCTAAAGGATTCTCATTAGATGCAAGCTTGACGACCCTATCTACTCCAAATTCTCTTTTCACTTCATCTATTGGCTTTCCTGCTACGTATTTTCCTAATCTTTTAACTTCATCTCTAACATTAAACTTCATTTTTTCGTCCAGTTTCTGGACTATCCCCCTTTATTATTTATTGTTGTAATTTTAATTTATTTAACAACTTAAAATAATTATATATACATAAGGTTAAATATTCCAGAACTAATTTTCAAAGAGATTTCCTAATGACCCGAGAACACTTCCTTGGTCAACTGATTTCCCCATATTTTGTGGCGCAGCTGAATATACTCTTGATGCTAATTTACTAAATGGCAAACTTTGAATCCATACATCTCCAGGACCAGTTAATGTTGCAAAAAATAATCCTTCTCCTCCAAATACAGCATTTTTGAAACCACCTACAAATTGTATATCATAATTTACATTTTGAGTCATAGCAACTAAACAACCTGTATCTATTTTTATAGTTTCTCCTGGCATTAGTGTTTTCTTTACAATAGTTCCACCTGCATGTATAAAAGCTAAGCCGTCCCCTTCTAGCTTTTGTAATATAAACCCTTCTCCACCAAAGAATCCTGTTCCTAGTTTCTTAGTAAATGCTATTCCTACGCTAATCCCTTTTGCACAACATAGGAATGAGTCTTTTTGACAAATTAATCTACCACCAAATTTTCTTAAATCCATTGCCATTATTTTTCCTGGATAAGGTGCTGCAAAGGCTACCTTTTGTTTTAAAACTCCCGAATTTGTAAATGATGTCATAAATAAACTTTCACCAGTCATTACTCTTTTTGCTGCTCCTCCAAGTTTCCCCAAGAAGCCTCCTTGAGATTTTTGACTTCCATCTCCAAAAATTGTTTCCATAGTAATACTATTATCCATCATCATCATTGCTCCCGCTTCCGCAACCACAGTTTCTCTTGGGTCTAGTTCTATTTCCACATACTGCATTTCATTCCCTAAAATTTCATAATCTACTTCATGAGCCATTATTATTTCCCTCTCTTTATTAAATTTTATAATATTTTATTAATCATAATATTTTATTAGACTTATATTGGCACTATTTATTTTTAATTATCACTATGAAACCTTACCATATCTATCATTACTAATAACCCTATAAAAAATATATTGTAGCTTTCATCTAATACTTCTAAAGAATATCTGTCTCTTCCTAAAGTTAGCTCTTTATCAATTTTTCCTATATCTACGCCATTCTTTTTTATTGTATAGTGCCTTCCTAACATGCTATTTGACTCCATACTCATTGTACCTACAGTTCCTGTAATATTGTATTCTGGCACCATAAATTCTTTTTTTATAGTTGCTATTTCTCTCATATTTTCATCATAAGCAATATACTTATGAGCTCCTAACCTTATTTGTTGCCTCATATATAGAACTTTTCTTTTATTAGAATCATATATGCTAATATTTTTCCCTATATCAAATTTATCTGCCTCTGCAATAAATACTATATTGTCATATTCATCTAAAATATCAAATTTAGCTCCTATTGAAAATAGCCTCTCTTTAATATAAAACCTTCTCATAAATCACGCACCCCTTAAAATATAATATATTTTTATTTAACTTTAAATATAGTATATTATACCATATTTCAATTGTCAATAACCTCTTACTTATTTTTAAATAATCTCACATTAAATAGATGCTTATTAAAATAAAAAGGCTCAAGAATCCTCTTGAACCTTTTAATCGTATTATATTTATCTTTTATCTTCGCCTATTATTCTAACTTCCGGATGCAACTCTACATTAAATTGCCTTTTTACTTCACTTTGTATATATGCTATTAAATCTAATATATCTTTAGCCGTAGCGCCATTCTTATTTATTACAAATCCTGAATGCTTTTCAGAAACCGCTGCTCCGCCTATACTATACCCTTTTAGTCCAGCATCTTGTATTAACTTTCCTGCAAAATATCCTTCAGGTCTTTTAAATGTACTTCCAGCAGAAGGATACTCCAATGGTTGTTTTGATTCTCTCTTACAAGTTAAATCATCAACTACCTCTTTAATTTCCTTCTCATCACCATTTTGCAATTTGAACCTTGCGGATAAAACAATATAATTTTTTTTCATTACTACAGAAGATCTATATCCTAATTCAAGTTCATCTTTTGATAAAGTTAATATTTTACCTTCATTATTAATGACTTCTGCGCTCTCTATTACATTTGATATCTCACCATTATATGCACCGGCATTCATAAATACAGCCCCACCTACAGTTCCAGGAATTCCACAAGCAAATTCAAATCCAGTTAAAGAACTTTTCAAAGCAGCATTAGAAACATCTTTTAACATAGCTCCACACTCGGCTTCAACTATATCTCCATTAACTTTTATGTTTTTCACTTCATTTAACTTTATAACAACGCCCTCTATTCCACCGTCTTTTACTAATAAGTTAGATCCATTTCCAACTACGTAGAAAGGTATGTTTTTTTCTTTACAAATCTCTATTGTTCTTATAACTTCTTCCTTCTTTTCTGGAATTAAAAGGATATCCGCTGGTCCGCCTACTCTAAAGTGAACGTAATTTTTCATTTCTGCATCAAGAATAATATTTTCGCTTTTGTAAAATTCTTTAAATAAGTCTTCAAACACTTTATATTTATTCATACCTAACTCCTTATAAAATACACGTAGTAATATCTTTTCATAGTATAAATTAAAATTCTTGAATAAACAACCCATTAAATGCATATTTATATATAATACTTAAATTGTAACCATTTTGTCACTATTTTTCCTTAGTTGTAAAGTAATCAATTATACTCTGAGCTGCTTTTTTATCTATACTTGGCGTTTCTAATAATTCATCTAAAGTTGCATTTTTAATATTTTCAACACTTCCAAACTTCATAAGTAGGTTTCGTCTTCTTTTTTCACCTACATTAGGGATATCTTCAAGTATGGAATGTAACGTTCTCTTATCTCTTAATGTTCTATGATAAGTAATAGCAAATCTATGCACTTCATCTTGTATTCTTCTAATCATTTGCATTAAGTTTGAGCTTCTATTTATTATAAGCTCTTTATTATTATATATAATCCCTCTTGTTTGGTGCTTATCGTCTTTAACCAACCCACAAACTGGAATATTTATATTCAACTTTTCTAAAACTTCTAAAGCAACATTTACTTGACCCTTTCCACCATCCATCATTATAAGATCTGGAAAACTCGAAAACTTACCACTTGAAAAATTTAAGTTTCTCTCTTGAATCTTTTTTATTTCTTCTAATCCATGAGAAAATCTTCTTTCTAATATTTCTCTCATACTATCATAATCATTAGCTCCCTTTACAGATTTAATCCTAAATCTTCTATAATCACTGTTCTTAGATTTTCCTTCTTCAAATACAACCATTGTTCCAACTGAATCTACACCCTGTATATTTGAAATATCATATGCCTCTATTCTGAAAGGAGCTTCATCTAGATCTAATAAATATTGTAATTCTTCTAAAGATATTCTATTTATTTCTTTTTCTTGAAGGAATTTATCTTTAAATTGTTCTAAAGTTATTTTAGCATTATTCCTAACCATCTCTAGCATATCTTTCTTTTGACCCTTTTGAGGTATTTTAACCCAAGCCTTAGCACCTCTTTTTATAGTTAAGAAGTCCTCTATTAACTCTGAGTCATCTATATCTGGTAAATAAATTGTTTTAGGGATCTTAGCTGTCCCCCCATAAAAGGATGTTATAAAATCCTCTAACACTTCTCCAATTTTATCATCTGCTGTATTTTCAAAAATAAAATGTTCACGTCCAGTAACCTTCCCATCCCTAGAAAAGAACACTTGGATACAGCTATCCTTCTCATCTTGATATATATTTATAAAATCTTCATCGCCTTCCATAGTTTTAAATATCTTTTGTTTTTCTACTATTGCTTCAATAGCAAGAATTTTATCTCTATACTTAGCTGCTTTTTCAAACTCAAGATTCATCGATGCATCTTCCATATCACTTTTTAAAGCCTTTATTATTGTTTTATCCTTACCATTAAGTATATCCATGATATCATTAATCATTTCTCCATATTGTTCTTTTGTTACATATCCAGCACATGGTGCAACACATTTTTTTATATGGTAATTTAAACACGGCCTAACTTTTTCCCCACCTTCATTTATTAATAATTTACAGGTTCTTATCGGGAAAATTTTATTAATCAAAGTAATTGTTTCATAAACAGCAGTTCCATTTGTATATGGCCCAAAATATTTTGCTCCATCTTTTGCATATTTTCTTGTTACAAATACTCTTGGATAATCATCATTTGTAGTTATTTTGATGAAGGGATAAAACTTATCATCTTTTAATGCTATATTATATCTCGGACTATGTTTTTTAATTAAATTACACTCTAAAATCAAGGCTTCCATTTCGGAATCAGTTACTATGTATTCAAACTCAGAAATATTTTTAACCATAACTCTAACTTTTTCTGAGTGATTTTTTGAGTTTTGAAAATAACTTCTCACTCTATTTTTTAAAATTTTTGCCTTACCAACATAAATAATTTCACCAAGAGAATTTTTCATTATATAAACTCCTGGTTTTTCTGGTAAATTCTTAAGATGATAATCAAAATCAAACATCAAACTCCTCCCTTCAATTGCATTTCTTGTAATATAAATTTTATCACTATATAAGAAAGTAAACAAAGGAAATTTCTTTACAATTAATACTCTGATAGTCAATAATCAATAATTAAGGAATAATATCCTATATAAGTTTATCCCTTAATTATTCATTACATATTATTAACTACTCGTTATTAAAAAGGTGAATTAAAATCCTCAAATTTAGGCCAAAGTTTATCTTCACTTTCAACCTCAACTTCATCGTCAAAATCCCAAGGAATATTCAAAGAACTCCAATGTATTCCCCCCCGCAACTCTTTTACGAATTGTTTTGTTACTTTATAATAAATTAAAGTATCCTTTTCACCTTTTACATAATATCCATGCGCACATCCGCTTGGAACGTATATCAGATTCTTATTATCTTCGTTTAACTCAACCATAGTGTACTTTCCATAAGTTTTAGATTCTTTTCTTAAATCAACTACTACATCTTGTATTTCTCCTATTATACAAGTTATAAGTTTATCATGTTCTTCTGGAGGTAACTGAAAATGCATTCCTCTTACAACTCCAGGCTTTACTATTGCATAATATTCTTCCTTAAATTCTGTGCTTAATCCATATATATTAAATTGAGTATCATTAAAAACTTTAATTAAATCACAAGTGCTTTCCATAGAAACAGTTGGTGTTATTAAGTAACATCCTTCAACATCTAATTGTTTAACTCTAAACATAGTCTAAAATCTCCTTTTTACCTCTGAAGTTATTTAGCTTTCTAGAAAGAAAGTATAAGAATTAAGTCCTTATTTTAATATATGAGGTAAAAGTTAAATAGTGAGAAAATGAAAGTAAAAACTAAAATTTTGTAGAAAAAAAAGGGCAAGAAATAAATTCTTGACCTTTTACTTTATTATTCCCCAAGAACAGCTGCCCTTACAACTTGTGAAGCTATATTAGCTGCTGAACCTGCACCATTCTCACCTTTTTCTACTATTACCGCAACTGCAATTTTAGGATCATCTAATGGAGCTGCTGATATGAACCATCCATGAGGTACTCCTTCTGAGCCATCATCTAACATATAATCTGCTGTACCTGTTTTACCTCCAGCATTAGTTCCTTCAAAAGCTGGCCATCTATATATATTATTAGAAACTAGATACCCCATATAATCCTTTATTGTACTTGCTATTTCCTTTGAAATAACATCACTTTTTAGAGTTTTACTCGGCATTTCCTTAATTGTATTTCCATCCTTATCTACTATCTTGTTTACTAACTTAGGCTCCATAAGCACTCCATCATTTGCAACTGTTGCGGCTACTATTGCCATTTGCATTGGGCTTGATAATACACTTGCCTGACCTATCCCACTTTGTGCTATGTTTCCTAATTCATAATCTTGCAAAGAAGGGAATATACTTTCAGAAATAGACATTCCTATACCTGGCACTCTAGAATTAAATCCAAATCTTTCTGCTACTTCCTTCAACTTTTCATTTCCCATTTCCATTGCTAGTGTTCCAAAAACTACATTACTAGAAACTCTATATGCCATCTGTAGATCCAAATTACCATGAGCTTGCTTCATATAATTATTTAGTTCTGTACCATCATTAAAAGTTATTTTTCCTGTATCATTAAATTTTCTTCCAGTTATACTTGGATCATTTTCTAGAGCTGCAGCTAATGTTACTGTTTTAAATACAGATCCTGGAGGATATAGTCCATTTATTGTTCTATTTAATAACTTGCTTTCTATATCTACACCAGTATTCGCATCTTCTATAGCTTGCTCCAAATTAGTCGGATCATATGTAGGTTTTGACACCATAGCTAATACTTCACCAGTTTTTGGATTTAATGCAACTACAGCTCCTTTTAAATCTCCCATTGCATCATAAGCTACTTTTTGAAGATTATAGTCTAATGTAGTTACTATCCCATTTCCTACTTTCTCTTCATTTCTATTTTCAAATGCTTTCTTTAAATCATAATCTTTTAGTAGGTTTCTAATTCCATTTGAAAAACTACTGTACTTTGATAACTCGTCGTCATATTCTTCCTCTAGACCAGTAATCCCAAATCTTTCATCTATATATCCTAATGCATGAACATATAAATCTCCATATACATATTCTCTGCTCTGATTAAACTTATCTAATCTGATACTATTAGTTAGTGGATTTCCATCTTTATCATATATAGTTCCTCTTAAAATTTCATTTCTTCTCGCCCAAAGTCTTTTATTTCCTGAATCATTTGCTATATCAGGCCCCTTAAACACTTGAAAATAGGCTATATATGATATTAATGCTATAAAGCAAAAAAGAAATATCACCATAATGTTTCTTATACTTTTTGCTAAATCGTTCATAAAGCCCTCCTTATTTTGTAAAACCTATTAATATCATTATAACTATAAAATTATATATTTAAACTGTAAAATCAAAAATATACATAATATTAAGTAATAGGTAAAGGAGTATTGTAAATATTGCAATACTCCTTTTATATTATACATCAAAAGTTTTAATTATACCTTAAATTCTCCAATACTTTCTTCCATCTTTTTTGCTAATTCTTTTAGCTTTGTAGCCATATTTGATATTTTTTCTGTTGAGCCAAATTGCTCTTCTGTTATTGCTGTAATTTCTTCTGTTGTAGCTGCAATTTCTTCCATTGAAGCTGCGCTACTCTCCACTATATATAATATCTCCTCTTTTTTAGATGTTACGATACTATTAGAATTTATTATAGACTCTATAGCACTCCTCATAACCATAATCTCATCACTTATAACTTTTAATGAATCAACAGTATTTTTCACACTATTACTTTCTTTTATAGAAACATTTCTCGTCTGCTCCAATATTTCAACCGTTCTATTTATCTTTTTATGAATATCTGATGTTGTAATTTTTATTATCTCAGTTGCCCCTTTAGAGTTTTCTGCTAAATTGTTAATTTCCTTTGCAACTACAGCAAAACCTTTTCCAAACTCTCCTGCATGTACAGCTTCTATAGATGCATTGATAGATATTAAATTAATACTGTTTGCTATGTCATCTATTATATTTACAAAATCATTTATTTTACTCATACTTACTGATATATCTAATATGTCTTTAGATAAATCCCCTATAGACTTTTGAAGTTCTGAATTGTCTACTAATAACTCTTGCATTCCTTCATTATTACTTTTCGCATTTGTACTTAATACTGAATATAAATTATTCAACACATCAATAGTTTTAGACACTTCTTTTATAGAATCTCCTAAAGCACTGATATTATTGGATATGTTAGTCATACTATTGGCCTGTTGTTGTGTTACTACCGAAATATTTTCAATAGATGTAGCAACTTGCTTAGAAGCTTCATACATTTCATTAGATGATTCATCTATCTTTGTAGTGTTCTTAGTTAAAACTTCTGATAAAGAAATATTATCCTTCATTACTTTTGTAAGAATATCAAAAGAATTATTTAATTCCTTTATAGCATCACCAATTTCATCATCTAAATCTATCTTTGATCTTTGAGTAAAATCTTTTTTCCCCATTGACTTACTCATATTATTTATATCAATTATAGCATTCAAATATTTTTTTATTATAATAGAAGCAATACCTATTATAATAGCAGAAAATACTATAGTTAGTATTAACGTAGATACTATATTTATAATAATGCTTTTCATTAAAATACCCTTATCATATGCACTTGTTAACTTAAAATCATTTGTGAATTTATGATAAGTAAATATTTTTTCATTATTACCTATAGCAACTTCATTTACTTCTTTATCTTGATCAATTATTTTACTAAGCTCATCATTAATTTTTGTGCCTATTTTTTCTTTATTATTACTTGCAATTATTGTTCCAAAACTATCGGTTAAATTAACTTCTATCCCTTCTATATTTATTACATCAATTTGATCTTGAAAAATTGATGTTGAAATCTGAAGAAAATAATCTTTATTATTTATATTAACTTTAATAGTAATAAAACCTTTATCACCTGATATTATAGAGTTAGACCAAGATACTCCCCTTGACCCACCTTCAACAAAGGTTAATCCATCTATGTACGCTCTACTTAAGCCTCCTGAATATGTTATAAATTCATTCTTTTCATTTTTGACAGCTATAGAGGTTACAGCTGAATTATTTTTCATAAATGAATCTATAAAACTACTTGCTCTATCCTTATCTTTTATCCCATTTTCTAAAGAATATATTAAATCCTCGAAATCAACAATTGTTTTACTAGTTAAACTTTTCCCAAATCCCTTTGTTTGATCTAAAACCTCATTAACCCTACCTGTTTCATTTTTATAGGATATTACTGATGAATATATAGCCAATGAAAGACTAGATATTAAAGTAATTGTAATAAGAAATAGTAATATTTTTTGAGTTATGGTTAATCTTTTTTTATTACCAGCCATCAACTTTCTACTACTTTTAACTTTAATCTTCTTTTTAGCTTTCCTTTCATCTGTAATTTTTTTATTTTTTTTAGACAAAATACTCCCCCCCATAAATCCATAAATACTTCTTTCTTGAAATTATAATAGCTAATTATACAACAAAAAAAGTAATGATTCTCATCATTACCTTTTATTATACTATACTACATTTTATTCCAATTTTATATATTTTTCTATATTTTAATACTCCTCTGATATTTTTTGCAATATACCTAATGCAAAGAACATTGTCAACATAGAACTACCGCCATAACTTATCAGTGGCAGAGTTATACCTGTAAGTGGTATAACAGTAAATATTCCACCTATTATAACTAAAGTTTGGCAAGCTATCATTGTACTAAATCCAACAGCGGCTAACTGGCTGAATTTATCATTAGTTAAAAATGCTATTCTTATTCCTCTATAAAACAATAAGAAATATATTATCATTAATCCTACTGCAAATATCATTCCAAATTCTTCACAAATGACAGCAAATATGAAATCACTCTCGCTTGCGAATATTAAGTCAGGATATCCATTACCTAACCCTACTCCAAATAATCCACCTGATGCTATAGCATATAGACCTTGAACTATTTGATATCCTTCATTGCTTGCATACTTCCATGGATCAAGCCAAATTTTCACTCTTCTTTGTACGTGTCCAAAAACTCCATAAGCTCCTACTGCTCCTATTGCAGAAAGCCCTAAACATGTAAAAACATATTTTTTCTTTGAAGTTGCTATATATAGCATAGTTACAGATATACCAAAAAATATTAAAGTTGATCCTAAATCAGTTTGAAGCACCATGCAAACTAATGAATACATAACAACAACAGCAGGCTCTATTAGTTGTTTAAAATCTTCTTTAATTACATTTTTGCTTTCATATGTCATAAGCGAAGACGCTAAGTATAAAACTAGTGCTATTTTCCCAAATTCAGATGGCTGGAATCCAAATGGTCCTATATAAACCCAATTCATAGCTCCATATGTTTCTACATTAAATATAAGCCCATATATCAATCCCATGGGCATAAATATTAAAGTAATAATCATATATATTTTTTTATACTTAGCAAAACTTTTTAAATCTGGTAATGCTACAACTATGACTATATATGATATCATTCCAAGTACTGCCCATATTAATTGTTTTATAGCAAAACTAGGTTCCAATCTATATAGTACTGCTATTCCAACTACAGCTAATATACTTGAAAATATAAGCATAAACTTATCCCCATCAGGATAAAACCGTCTCACTAGATAGTGTGAAAATCCTATTATTATGCACAAAATAATACCTATAATTAATGCTTTAGTATCAAATGGTTTTTTTAGTAAGGCTAAATTAGTAAACAGAAGTAAGCATAGTAAATAAATTAATTTCAGAACTCTTTTTTCTAACTTTAATGCACTATTCATAAACTCACCTCTAGTTCTTCTCTGCTCTTATAACCTTAAATGTAGCGCTACCTATTCTTATAAGATCGTTAGCTCTTATCTTTGAATATCCGTTAACTCTTTCATCATTTATAAAAACGCCATTAGTACTATTTAAATCTTCTATTACTATCTCATTATTTTTAACTATGATTTTCGCATGATTTCCAGAAGCATATTGATCATCTAATTTTATTGTATTTCCTTCTTTTCTACCTATAGTTATAGTTCCTCTTAACAATAAAATAGATCCTTCTTCTAGGTTTGAGTTCTCACCTGTGCTCAATACTTCTATGCCATAATTCTTTTTAGCAGAAGGTTGCTTTCTTCTTCCACTGCCTTTTACATCCTTGTACATTATTTTTAGTGCATAATAAATTATAAAATAAAGTATTATCATAAATGCTACACCAAAAACTAATGTCATTAGCTTTGAAAAACCCATCTCTTCACCTCAAAATCAGTATTTTATTACCATTATATATTAAAACTTCTAGTCAAAAATAACAAGTATACTTAACTTATCTTAACATCTTTTTAAGATATTTCCCAGTATATGAATTATTTACTTCACTCACTTCTTCTGGAGTCCCTGTTGCAACTATAGTTCCACCTTTATCTCCACCTTCTGGACCTAAATCTATTATATGATCTGCGCACTTTATTAAGTCCAAATTATGCTCTATAACTACAACTGTATTTCCTGCCTCAACAAGCCTTTGTAGTATCTCAACAAGTTTACTTACATCATCTATATGAAGCCCTGTTGTTGGTTCATCTAAAATATATAATGTTTTACCAGTACTTCTCTTTGAAAGTTCAAATGCTAATTTTATTCTTTGAGCTTCTCCTCCTGATAATTGAGTCGAAGGTTGCCCAAGCCTTATATATCCAAGCCCAACATCATTTAAAGTTTCTAGCTTATTCTTTATTCTTGGAAGATTTTCGAAGAATTTCAAAGCCTCTTCAACAGTCATATTAAGTATATCATCTATTGATTTTCCTTTATATTTAACTTCTAAAGTTTCTCTATTATATCTCTTTCCTTTACATACTTCACAAGGAACATATACATCTGATAAAAATTGCATTTCTATTCTTATTATTCCATCTCCAGCACAAGCTTCACATCTACCACCCTTTACATTAAAGCTAAATCTTCCTGGTTTATATCCCCTCATTTTAGCTTCTGGAGTTGATGCAAATAGTTCTCTTATTATATCAAAAACTCCTGTGTAAGTAGCAGGATTTGACCTTGGAGTTCTTCCTATTGGACTTTGATCTATATCTATTATTTTATCAACACTTTCATATCCAATTATTTCCTTGTGATTTCCTACAGGAGTTTTACTTCTATTGACTAACCTATTTAATCCTTTATATAATATTTCATTAACTAACGTACTTTTTCCAGAACCTGATACACCGGTTACCATAGTTAGTGTTCCTAAAGGGAATTTTACATTTACATTTTTCAAATTATTTTCTTTAGCACCTTTAACAGTTATAAAGTTTCCATTTCCTGTTCTTCTTTCACTTGGAATTTCGATTTTCTTCTCTCCTATTAAGTATTGACCTGTTATAGAGTTTTTACACTTCTTTATATCTTCCACAGTACCTGCTGCAATTATCTCTCCCCCATGCTCTCCAGCTCTTGGTCCTATATCAACTATAAAATCAGCTTCTTTTATAGTATCCTCATCATGTTCAACTACTATTACAGTATTTCCTATATCTCTTAAGTTCTTTAAAGTACCTATCAATCTATCATTATCTCTTTGATGTAGTCCTATACTTGGTTCATCTAGAATATATAGCACACCCATAAGTGCAGATCCTATTTGAGTTGCAAGTCTTATTCTTTGAGCTTCTCCACCAGATAATGTACCAGAATTTCTTGCTAAGTCTAAATAATCTAGTCCTACATCAATTAAAAACTTAAGTCTATTTTTAATTTCTTTAATTATTTGATCACTTATTATTTCATCTTTTTCAGATAAAACTAAAGAATTAATATATTCAAACTCTTCTTTTATTGATAATGTTGTGAATTCATAAATATTTTTGTCACCAACTCTAACTGCTAGCGCTTCATTTTTTAACCTTGCACCTTTGCACTTAGGACATTTATTATTACTCATATATTGTTCAATTTCAGTCTTTATAATATCAGAGTTAGTCTCTCTATATCTTCTTTTTAATGAATTTATTTCACCATCATATGCATATGAATATTGTGATTTAACGCCATCTTTGGTGTAAATAACTTTCATTTTCTTACCATTAGTACCATATAGTAATAAATCTAATTCTTTTCTGCTAAGTTCCTTGACTGGTCTACTTAAGTCTAAATCATATTCTTCACTTAATGCTTTTAATATTGCATAAGTCCAAGAATCTTCTTTTAATCTACCTTCTCCCCAGGTAGCAATAGCACCTTCTAATATACTTAAGTCTTTATTAGGAATTATTAAATCTTCATCCAATTCTATCAAAGTTCCTAAGCCATCACAGTAATCACATTTACCAAAAGGTGAGTTGAATGAAAACAATCTAGGTGCTAGTTCATCTATACTCATTCCACATTCTGGGCAGGCAAAATTTTCACTAAATAATAGATCTTCTCCATCTATTACATTTATAATTACTAAACCATCTGCTAATTTTAATGCAGTTTCAATCGAATCAGCTAGTCTTCCTTCTATACCATCTTTAATAATTACTCTATCAACAACAGCTTCTATATTATGCTTTTTATTCTTATCTAATGTAACTTCTTCTTCCGCTAATTCATATATAGACCCATCAATTCTTGCTCTAACAAATCCGCTTCTTTTAATGTTATCTAGCACCTTTTCATGAAGTCCTTTTTTTCCTCTTATCATAGGAGCTAAAACTTGAATTTTAGTTCTATCCCCAATGGACATTACACTATCCACAATTTGATCAACAGATTGTTGCTCAATTGGAATTTTACATTTTGGACAATATGGTTTTCCTATCCTTGAATATAATAACCTTAAATAATCATATATTTCAGTTATAGTTCCAACCGTTGATCGTGGATTTTTACTTGTAGTTTTTTGATCTATAGATATTGCTGGAGATAAACCTTCTATATACTCTACATCAGGCTTATCCATCTGTCCTAAGAACTGCCTTGCATATGATGATAATGATTCTACATATCTTCTTTGTCCTTCTGCATATAAAGTGTCGAATGCTAAAGAAGACTTCCCTGATCCTGATAGACCAGTAAATACAATTAATTTATCTCTTGGTATTTCCAATGATACATTTTTTAAATTATGTACCTTTGCACCTCTTATAATAATTTTATCTTTCATATTAACTTGCCCCTTCTTATTTTATAACATTAGTTTTTCATTTCTTTTATAAAATTAACCTCGAACAAATGTTCTTTATTATATTCTAAATTTTATTATAATTATTGTCAATTATATAATAAATTATTTATAAAAGCTTTGTTAATTCTGCTCACTAATGCAAATAATCTATTGGTATAGTTTAAAATACTTATTTTTAAGTTTGATTAATAAAACATCATCAAATTTTTTCTCACTTTTAATTCTTCCTTCTTTCATTAATAATGCCTTATTAATTATAAAAATATAAAGTCCTCTTAAAAATTTAATATAAAAAAATTAGAAAAGTGCATTTGCTCTTTTCTAAACTCCTTCAAAATTAAATAATGGAATAAAACTTTCCTTGTCCGTTCCTTCTTCTTGTATAAATCCATTTTCTACCCCAATACTCAATGCATAATCTATCATTGCATCATAATGTTTTTCATTTAATGGTTTATTTAACTCTGGGTAAGCTTTTACGTGCTCAAGAGGTGTGTACTGATTCATAATACTAATATAAACTTTATTACCATACATGTTATGAATATGTTCTATTATTTTTTTTGAATCAAATAATAATCCTGGCAACATAAGATGCCTTATTATTACACCTTTTTGTATTATTCCTCTTTCATCAAACTTAGCTTCTCCAACTTGCTTTACCATTTCATTAATTGCTTCCTTAGCATATTTAAAATAATCCTTAGCCTTAGAATATTTCATTGAATATTTTGTATCAAAGTATTTCATATCTGGTAAGTACACATCTATATATCCTTTTAATAATTTTATAGTTTCAACTTTTTCATATCCACTACTATTATAAATTATAGGAAGCTTTAGACCACTTTTTCTAGATATACTAATAGCTTCAATAATTTGAGGAACATAATGAGTAGGCGTAACTAAATTTATGTTTAAAGCACCTTTGTTTTGCAACTCTATAAATATTCCTGCTAATCTATCTACAGTTATTTCCTTTCCCCATTCGCATTGACTTATATTATAATTTTGACAAAAGACACATTTTAGTGTGCAATAAGAAAAAAATACAGTTCCAGAACCAACATCTCCAGATATACATGGTTCTTCCCAATAATGAAGGGCAGCTCTTGCTACTCTTATTTTATCTCCGGCTCCACAAAACCCTCTTTTATCACTTAACCTATTTGCTCCACAATTTCTTGGACATAAATTACAATTTTCTAGTAATTCCACTAATTATCACTCCAAATACCTTCAAACTTTTTTACCATATAAATTAATAAATGTAATCCCTTATTGTAATTATAAAAGGCTAGTACATCCAATTTACTTATACTATAAAATAATAAAAGAAGTTTCATCTAATATAGATTAAACTTCTTTTATTATATACAGATCTATTTATTTTTGTAAATTACTTTACCTTCTTTTATTGTTTCTAATATTTTTATATCTTTTAATTCTTCTTTATTAACTTCTAATGGGTTTCTATCTAAGATTACAAAGTCTGCAACCTTTCCTTCCTCAATAGAACCTTTAGTGTCTTCTTCGAAGTATTGATAAGCTCCATTTATTGTAACAGCTTTTATAGCATCCATTACAGGAATTCTTAAATCTTCTCCTAAGACTCTACCACCTAGAGTTTTTCTGTTTACTGCATTGTGTATTGCTAACATTTGATTAGGCATTTTTACTGGTGGATCTTGATGTAATGTAAAATTCATTCCTCTGTCTAAAGCTGATTTAGCAGGGCTAATTCTATTAGCTCTTTCAGGTCCAAAAACAGATTCATAGTGATAATCTCCCCAGAAGTAAATATGATCTAAGAAGAATGTTGGAAG
The DNA here is from genome assembly GCF_015555225.1 of Clostridium sp. D46t1_190503_E9. Classification (NCBI taxonomy): domain Bacteria; kingdom Bacillati; phylum Bacillota; class Clostridia; order Eubacteriales; family Clostridiaceae; genus Clostridium; species Clostridium sp. D46t1_190503_E9. Next base: position 35,185 of record NZ_JADNKB010000013.1, on the reverse strand, counting down.
TATTCCAAGTTCTTTCATTTCATCTAATTGATCTTCTCTTACTGTTTGGCAATGTACCATTACTGGTCTTAAGTCAGTAGTATTTCCTGATAACTCTAAAGCTTTTCTATAGCATCTTATAAATTGATCTGATGCCGCATCACCATTACAGTGAACATTCACTTGTATGTTGTTGTCAATTAAAGTCTTAAAGTAATCTATAACTACATCATCTTCTTGAGTTCCATATCCACAATAATCTGCATCTTTTCCTGCTGGTACTTCATAATATGGTTTTGTTAACCAAGCAGTTTTTCCTTGTGGTGAACCATCTAACCAAGTTTTTCCTCCTAATAATTTATAATGATTTACATAATTTCTCTTAGGAGTACCTTCATTCTTTAATAACTTCATTGTAGTATGTTGAACTGCAAAGCCAACTATATCAAGCATTAATGCACCTGCTTGAGCAGCGCCTTGTAATAATTGATTCATTCCTTCATCAACACTTGCATCTTGACATGTAGTTATACCAAATGAAGCATATATTTCTTGTGCTTTTTTAACACAATTCATAAGAGTTTCAAATGATGGTGCTGGAATACATTTTTTCTTTTCTGGATCTAAACAAGCATTTTCTTCTAAAATACCATTTGGGTCCTTGCTTCCTTCAACAGTTCTAACTATACCACCTTCTGGTACTTCGTAATCTTCACCAACATATCCAAAAGCCTCTAAAGCCTTTGAGTTAACTACTGCTATGTGTCCTGATGCATGGCTTATATATATCGGAGTAGTAGTACTTATTTTATCTAAATCGAATTTAGTTGGATGCTCTTCATTTTCATATTTAGTGTTATCATAGCCAAATCCAATTAACCATTCTCCTTCTTTTGGAGGATTTTCAGCCATCTTTTTCTTTAATATTTCAATAAATTCTTCTTTAGATTTTGCTCCACTTAAATCAGTTATCATTAAAGTTTGAGCTATTGCAACAATATGACCATGTGGATCAATAAATCCTGGTAACATAGTTTTTCCCTCTAAATCTACTAATTGTGTATTATCATCTTTTAATGATAATATTTCATCTTTAGTTCCAACCTTTTTAACTTGTCGATTTTCTACTAAAACAGCTTCTACTGTAGGCATTTCATCATTTACAGTTAAAATTGTTCCATTGTAATATATTATTTTTTCCATACTATTTGCCTCTTTTCCTCTTTTTTCTACAAGCACTACTTTTCAGTTATTACTAAAACATAATCAAAATATTATTATACTAATCAATTTATATACACATATATTAAATAAAATTTAATTTATTTTGTATTACTAAACATTTGTTTAGATTTGATAATAGCATATCCATTTAAAGCATATCCTACTAATCCCACAGCTAAGAATATTATAGATGCTGTTGATAATCCTAAGTTAGTAGATGCTATTGTGAATAATAATGGTGATACAGCACTACCTAAAGCATAGAACATACCTACTTTAGCAAATTTTTGTGTACCATCTCTATGTCCAAATACATCAGCAGGCATATATGCTGGACCTGATGTTATTGTAAATACTGTTAATCCTGAGAATATAGGTACTAAGTATCCTAATGCACTAGCTTCTGGCATGAAAATTATTACTAATAATCCTAGTGATACCCCTACACATGATATCATCATTGGCTTAAATGAACCTAATTTATCAAATAATTTTCCTCCACCAACATTACCAATTAAGCAAGCAACTCCATATGCAGATCCAGCCATTGCTACTTGTGAAGCTGAGAATCCTTTAGTAGTTAAAACTGGTATAGCTTGTGTTGCTAAAGTAACTGCTGCAAAACATATAAATAATGCACCTACACAGAACATCCAGAAATATTTATTTTTCATATTTTCTGCATCTGATAAACCTTCATAAGTTACTCTCTTAGCTTTTGAATTAGTAGTAGAAGCTTCTTCTCTTACAATTTCATTTTCTTTAGGGTATCTTATAAATAATAGCGCTAAAGGAATACCTACGATCATAAGTAGTGCACCTAAGATCATATAAGTTTTTTGCCAACCATAATTTCCAAGGAATTTAACAACAATTTGTTGTAGGAATACGTTACCGATTGATCCTCCGGCTAAAGCTATTCCTAATGCAGTACCTCTACCTTCACCTGGGAACCAATGACTCATCATAATAGGTAATGATAATCCAGTAAATAATAATGTACCAACTTGAGTTACGAATGCACTTGCATTAAACATAAATGCATTTTGTGCAAGTCCGTAAGATGCAAAAGATAAACCAGCAATAATTAAACCTGCTACATAAATATATTTAATTTTAAACTTATCATATAGTTTTGCTAATAAAGGGTTAAATAAAACCGGTATTGTTCCTGAGAAATATAGCATTGTAAATCCTATTTCAGAAATAATTCCTGATTCTGATACTGGAACTTGCATTTGAGCTTGCAAGTTTTGTGATATACAATATGGTATTGCTTGAATTAAAAAGCAAATAAATACAATAAAATATCTTTTATTATTTAAGTTTTTTTTGTTTTGTGTCATCTTTATCCTTCCTTACCTTTCAAATTTTTTCTTGCCGCAACATATTTGTATACTATAAAATAATTACTATGTTATTCCTAGGTTGCTCAAAATTAATTAATATAATTCACATAAAAATTTTGTTATTTATCTTATCTTCTACTTATAAGTAAAATTCTCATTTGCTAAGCAATAATTATTATACATACATTATACTAATTAGTTAAATACTCTTTTTTTATATTATATATAAGTAAAAACATATATGTAAATTTCTCCATTTTTATCGATAAAAATGGTCTTATTTTTCCTATTAATGTTAGTATAAAGTAATGGTCACAATTATTAGAACTAAGTAAAATAATAATTAGTTAAGAAAGGATATATCCACTATGAATAAAGGCAGAAGGTTTGATTAAGAATATAAAGATATTATAGTAGAGTTATTTAAGGCTGGGATTAGCTTAGGAAAATTTGCAACAAAAAACTAGATTAAATAATAAAATATATAGATTGTAATAAAATAAACCATAATATTAAGACTATGTGTACCATTTTGGGCATAGCAAGAAGTACAGTTCATAAATCTTTTGATAAAAGTGATTCTAAAAAAATCAACTAGTATCCCATATATTCTTCCAAGTAACAATAAAAATAAGGCTATAAAAATATTATACGACAGTGACTTGGATTAGCTCCAAGTCACTGTCGTATAATATTTATATCCTTCTATTACTAAATTTAACAATTCACATGATAAATACTTTTACTTTTTACCTTTTAAATCATTAATTATGTCACGCAATTCTGCAGCTCTTTCAAACTGTAAGTTCTTAGCTGCTTCCATCATTTCTTCAGTATATTTCTTGATTAATTTCTTCTTATCCTTTTCTGAGACCTTCTTATCACCCTCAGACTTATATTCAACTTTATCTTCTGATACCTTTGTAGCTTCAATAACTTCTCTAACATCTTTAATTATAGTTTGAGGAATAATTCCATGTTCCTCATTATACTTCATTTGGATTTCTCTTCTTCTTTCTGTTTCCTTTATGGCTTTATCCATTGATTTAGTGATATTATCAGCATACATTATTACTTTACTTTCAGAATTTCTTGCAGCTCTACCTATCGTTTGAATTAATGAAGTTTCTGAACGTAAGAAACCTTCTTTATCAGCATCTAATATTGCTACTAATGCAACTTCAGGAATATCTAATCCCTCTCTTAAAAGATTTATCCCAACTAATACATCAAATTCTCCAAGTCTCAGATCTCTTATAATTTTCATTCTTTCTATTGTTTCAATATCTGAATGCATGTATGTAGTTTTTATACCTAAATCTTTTAAATATTTAGTTAAATCCTCTGCCATTCTTTTTGTTAGAGTTGTTATAAGAGTTCTAAATCCCTTTTCTGTAGTCCTCTTAATCTCAGCATATAAATCATCTATTTGACCTTCCACTGGTCTTATTTCTATAACTGGATCTATTAATCCTGTCGGTCTTATGACTTGCTCTGCTATATTAGTTGAATGATCTATTTCATATTGACTTGGAGTTGCACTCACAAAAACCACTTGATTCATTTTATCTTCAAATTCTGTAAATTTTAATGGTCTGTTATCATATGCACATGGCAATCTAAATCCATATTCAACCAATGTATCCTTCCTAGATCTATCACCTGCATACATAGCTCTACATTGTGGTAAAGTAACATGACTCTCATCTATAAACATCAAATAATCATCAGGAAAATAATCAAGTAGTGTCTGAGGTGGAGTTCCCGCAGCCCTACCATCTAGTATTCTTGAATAGTTTTCTATTCCACTACAATATCCCATTTCTCTGATCATTTCTATATCATAATTAGTTCTTTGTCTTAACCTTTGAGCTTCTAATAATTTTTCCTGACTATTAAGTTCTCTTAATCTATCTTCTAATTCATCTTCAATTCTACTTATAGCTTTTTCTAAAACTTCTGGAGAAGTAGCAAAGTGAGATGCCGGAGAAATTGAGACATGATTTCTTTCTCCTAATATATTTCCAGTTAAAACATCAAACTCCCTAATTCTTTCAATTTCATCTCCAAAAAACTCTACTCTAATTCCTTTGTTAGAAGATGATGCAGGAATTATATCTAAGGAATCTCCTCTAACTCTAAAGCTTCCTCTTGCAAAATCTATATCATTTCTTTCATATTGTATCTCTATAAGCTTTCTCATTATCTCATCTCTATCTCTTTCCATTCCTGTTCTTAAAGAAATAGTTAGCTTTTTGTATTCTTCTGGATTACCTAAACCATATATACAGGACACAGACGCAACTATTATTACATCTCTTCTTTCTAATAAAGCTGATGTAGCTGAATGTCGAAGCTTATCTATTTCATCATTTATAGATGCATCCTTTTCTATAAATGTATCAGTTTGTGGTACATAAGCTTCGGGTTGATAGTAGTCATAGTATGACACAAAGTATTCTACAATATTATTAGGAAAAAATTCTTTAAATTCAGAACACAATTGAGCTGCTAATGTTTTATTGTGAGCTAGAATAATTGTTGGCTTTTGAACTCTTTGTATTATATTAGCCATTGTATATGTTTTACCTGATCCAGTTACCCCTAATAAAGTCTGACCTCTATCTCCCCTTTTTATTGAATTTACTATACTTTCTATAGCTTGTGGCTGATCTCCAGTTGGCTTAAATTTTGATTCAATCTTAAATTCTGGCATCTTTTTCACCCCCATAAATTTTATTTATTATGTTTATATTTTATCCTTTATATTTGCCTTATACAATCAATAATAATCTTTTTATTAAATAAAAAGAAAGCTTATCGCTTTCTCTTCATTTGCTCTAATACTTTTTTAAAATCATTATTATCTACACTCAATGTATCATCTACTTTAACCATTTTCGGCACAAGAAGCAATCCTAACCTCTTATTCTTCGGTATTATAGTTAAATCGACTATTTCCCCGGAAATTTTTCTAATTTTAACCGAAACATTTTGGATGCTATCTCTAACTATTTTAAATATTTCTACTTCTGAAACTGTCTTCATATTATTAATTTCTATTATTTTATCCCCTCTTCTTATACCAGCCTCATAAGCAGGTGAAGTTGGTGCTACTTCTAATACAGAAACTCCATCATTATCTGTTACATAAAGATATTTTCCAGCCTCTTCAATTTTATTTTGAATTTTAATCATTATTTCATGACCTAATGGTGCAAATACTATGACAATAATTTGTCCAATTACCCCAAACTGTGAAACTTGTGCTATTAAAGTTAATAAGACTCCGTAAATTAATATTCCAATTCCTGAATAAATAGGCTTTTTGATTTTATCTTTAGTGAATGATACAGAATTATAACCTATAACTCCATATAACGGTATTGCCCCTATTATAGCAGTACTTAAAATCAATAATGTTTCTGCCCTATTTATTATCGGCCACCAATTTGGAGTATCCACAGCTGATGTTGTAACACTTGAAATACTTCCTGAAAAAGCTATAAATATAGCCACTGGTAAAGCCCAATATCTATTATATGCAAATCCACCTACTATTTTATCGTCTCTATTAGAGAAGACAGGTATAGCACCTCTACTACCATCAAAAATAACTAATAATCCTTCAACTACATGCATAATTCCAACGAATGTCATAAGTGATAATATGTTTACATTGATATATGATTCAGTATTGGTTACATTAGCTAAAATTCCCGATAAAATACTTATTATTCCTAAGACTGCTCCAGAATAAGAAAAACATATAAATCTCTTTTTTATAAATAGTAATAAAATTGATATCATAAACATTATTTCTATCCCAGAATTCTCATTAAATATTATTCCTAAACTACTCATAATTAGACTTACTATAGCCCCACCTATTATCCCTAAAGAAATTTGTGATAAAGTAAGTTCTAAAGGGGAGTTAATACTCTCCCCAATAGTCATCTTCTGCATTATTGTTATTCTTTTGTTCTTTAAATAGAACATTACTCCTAAAACTACTAGCATCACTATGTGCATTGGCTCAATTATGGCATATGCTACTGTTCTTAATGTATATAGTACTAACTCCATCTGTGAGCCTCCTATTTTAACTTATCTTTCATTGCCTCTACTGCTTTATTAAATTGTGGGTCTATACTTCTATCATATTCCTTTGATAAAATTTCTTCTGGAATTGTCACTTCAATATCAGGCTTTATTCCAATCTTGTGTATATTTTCTCCATTAGGAGTATAATATTTTGAAGTTGTTACTTTTAATCCACCATTTCCGTCTTTAAATTCTATTAACTGTTGAACTACACCTTTACCAAAACTTGTTGTTCCAATTATAGTTCCAGCACCATAATCTCTTAATGCTCCAGTAACTACTTCTGATGCTGATGCACTACCTCCATCTATTAATATTACTAAAGGCACACCTTCTGCTTCTCCACCTATAGATTTTGATTCTTGTTTATTACCGTATTTATCTATAGTATAAGTTACAACTTCTCCTTTTGGTATAAATTGTGAAGCTACGTTAACTGCCTCTCCTAAGAAACCACCTGGATTTCCTCTTAAATCCAGAATAATCCCCTTCATACCTTTACCTTTTAGTTCAACTATCTTTTCTTTAAAGTTCTTTGCTACATCCTCATCAAAAGAAGATATTTGTATATATCCTATATTTTCATCTATTATTTCGCCTCTAACTGAAACTACTTTAATTACATCTCTAACTATTGTTATGTCAAGGTCTTTTGAGTTTGCTCTAGCAACTGTTAATGTTACTGGATTTCCTTGTTCACCTTTTATCATAGATATTGTTTTCTCTACATTTGGTTCTGTTATATCTGTACCATCAACTTTTAATATAACATCTCCACTTTTTAATCCTGCAACTTCTGCAGGTGAACCTTCTATTGGTGCGACAACTGTTACTTTATCGTCTTTAATTCCAAGCTGAGCTCCTATTCCTACAAAATGACCTTCACTTTGCTCTACAAATGACTTATATTCATCTGCATTCATAAATACTGTATATGGATCTTTTAGTGACTGTGTCATACCTTTAATTGCAGCTTCTAAAAGAGAATTATCATCTATTTCTCCATCATATTTTGCAAGAAGTGCATCCCTTACTTGAAACAATAAATCATATTTTTTCACATCTTTGATGTCAGTTAAATCTTTTGCAACATCTTCACTTACATTTTTTAAACTTAATCCATTAAATGCAAATACATTTCCCATATAGAAAAACATTACATTTGAAAATAAAAATATTATAACTATTCCTACTATAATTAGTGGCTTTTTAAATTTATTGCTTCTTCTTCTACTGTTATTATCCTCCATATCCTAATACTTCCTTTCATAAAATTCTCTTAACTTATATATACATTATCTATACTCCTAGATTCCTTTAAATATGTTTTAAGTGGAGATAAACTCCACTTAAATTATATCAATTATTTTCTCTTTTTATTTAATATTTTATACATCTAAGAATTTTCTTAATGCAACTATACTTCCTATAGCTCCAACTATCATCCCACCTAAAAGGAATACCCAAGTTAATGTTCCAAGTACGAACACTGGAGAAACCAATGTAACTAAGAACATATTTGATACTATGTATCCATAAGCCCATTTATATAATACATATAATAATAAGCTTGAAAGTAATGAACCAATTGTCCCAATTATCATCCCTTCAATTATAAATGGCCATCTTATAAACCAGTCAGTAGCTCCTACAAACTTCATTATTCCAACTTCTTTTCTTCTTGAATATACTGTAATTTTTGTTGTATTAGTTATTAGGAATATAGATACCCCTATAAATACAGCAAATAATACTAAACCAGCTACCCTAACCCCACCAACAAATTTGCTTATAGTATTTATCATATCTTGTTGATTTGATATATTTTCTACACCACTCATATCTTTTACAGCATTACTAATACCATTCGCATATTCAGGGTCTTCTAGTTTTACTATAAATGAACTTGGAAGTGGATTATTTTGTAAATCATATCCTTGTAATAATCCTGGATTATCTTTTAAGCTTTCTTTAAAATTTATAAAAGCTTCTTCTCTAGATTCGTATATTACTTCTTTAGCTCCTTCTTGTTCATTTAGTTTCATTTCTATTTCTCTTTGATCCAATAACTTTATATCATCTTTTAAGAAAACCTTAATTTCAACCTTTGACGCAACATCTTCTATTGCCTTATTAAAGTTTAACCCTAATAAAGTAAATGTACCAAATATAAAGAATGTTATTAGTACAGTAATCATTGCTGCTATACTTAATGTTCTATTTCTTTTAAGACTTTTTAAAGCGTCTATAAAAAAGTACTTTAATGTATTAATCTTCATTTTCGTACATCCCCCTCTTGGTATCTCTTGCTATACATCCTTTTTCTATAGCAATAACTCTCTTCTTCATATTATCAACTATATCTTTAGCATGAGTTGCCATTAATATGGTTGTACCAGCTCTATTTATATCCTCTAATAAATCCATTATTTCTTTAGCAGTTTCTGGATCTAAATTACCTGTTGGTTCATCACATATCAAAACTGATGGATTATTAACTATTGCCCTTGCTAATGCAACTCTTTGCTGTTCTCCCCCTGATAATTCATTTGGAAACATTTTATACTTATGAGAAAGCCCAACAAGAGATAGTACCATAGGAACCCTCTTTCTAATTTCCTTCTGAGAGGCTTCTACAACTCTCATTGCAAAAGCAACATTTTCATATACATTTAATGTAGGTATCAATCTAAAATCCTGAAAAACCATACCTATCTTTCTTCTATAATAAGGCACTTGCCTTCTTGTTATTGTTGAAAGCTTTTTTCCTGCAACTGTTATATCACCAACTGTTGGATCAGTTTCTTTAATTAACATTTTAATAAAAGTTGATTTCCCTGCTCCTGAAGGTCCAACTAAAAATACAAATTCACCTGACTCTATATTTATATTTACATCTGCTAAAGCCTTAACATTATTATCATATAGCTTAGATACATTCTTAAATTCTATCATTTCACAACACCTCGCATCAGCGTATTATTTTAAAGTTGTTAAACCCATAGCGTTATTATAGCATAACAAAGTCTAAGGAAAAACTTTTTTTATGATTTTATAGCTAAGAAAACTTATATTTATTCAGTTTTCTTCAAAATTTTCATTAATTCTTAATAATCTGCAAAGCCTTTACCTAGTGCTTCCGTTGATTCACTTACCGTTAAGAATGCTTCTGGGTTGTTATTTTTTATAAATTGCTTTAGAGTTATAAATTGCTTTGATGATAATACAGTATACACTACCGTCATATTCTCTTTTGTATATCCACCTTTCCCCACTAATATTGTACATCCTCTATCAATATCATTATTTATAAAATCTACAACTAACTTTTCCTTATTTGTAATTATAAATACTTGCTTAACAGGATTTAATCCAGCGATAAATTTATCAACCAATATTCCTATTAATATTGCACTTAAAAGTCCGAATAACCCCTTTTCTACACCAAATGAATATATAGCCAGCAAAGTTACTGTACAATCAGCTAATAATAATCCTTGCCCTATTGGTAAATGAAAAAACTTATTAATAATTTTAGCTATTATACTAGTTCCACCTGTTGAGGCATCTTGATAAAAAGTAATTGCTGTTCCAAACGCTAATACTGCTGAACCAAACACACAAGCTAAAAACAAATTATCTGTTATTGCTTTTGGCTCAAAAAACGCTTCAAAAAACCACATTATTACTGACATCATTATGGTCGCATATATACTCTTTGCTCCAAAAGATCCCCCAATTAAGAAAAATGCAAGAGCAAATAAAATAAAATTAAATATAAGAACTAATATACTTGGATTAATATCTATTAATTGGTTTATAGCTAAAGCTAAACCTGAAACTCCACCTGCTGCTATATCGAGTGGAAAGAAAAAATATTCTAGTCCAAAAGCAACTATTGCTACTCCTATTGTAGATAAAATATATTCTTTTAATTTTTTCATACGTCCTGTCCTTCTCCTCCTAAATAAATAGTCCCATCCTCAACTATTATTGTATATTTTTAAAACCTTCTCCCATAACCTCATGAACTTCACCAACTGTTATGAATGCTTTTTCATCTACTTTTCCTATGTATTGCTTCAATTTTATAAACTCGCTTCTTCCTAAAACTGCATATAAAACGTAAATATCTTTTTCTGTAAAGCCACCAACACCTTTTAAATATGTGCATCCTCTTTCTAAGTCATTCATTATAAACTTTGCAATATCTTTATGCTTACTACTTATAATCGTTACTTCTTTACATGCATGGAATCCTTCAATCACCTTATCAATTGCAATTCCATTAATTATTACTGAAAGAAGTCCATATAACCCTATATTTATACCAAAAGTAATAGCCCCCAATAAGGTTACTATAAAATCTACAGCTAATAAAGACTTACCTATATCAATGTGAAAAAATTTATTTAGTATCTTAGCTATTGTATCTGTACCTCCAGTTGATGCATTAGCATTAAATACTATAGCCATACCTATTGCAGTAATTAAAGTTCCAAATATTGAAGCTAACATTAAATCATTTGTTATAGCTTGAGGATTAAAGAATTTTTCAATTATAGTCATCATTCCCGCTAAACTAAAACTTGAAACTATAGTCTTTACTCCAAAATTTTTTCCAAGAAAAATAAACCCAACAACAAACAACAACAAATCCATAATAAATACTAAAGGCCCAGTTGATATAGCTGGTATATAATAATTTATTACTATTGCAAGACCTGTTAGCCCCCCTGCTGCAATATTGTTAGGTATAAAGAAATATTCTAAAGATAGTGCAACTAAGAATACCCCTAGCAATATTAATACATATTCTTTTATTTTATCATTCATATATATCCCCCTTTCTTAGAGAATTTTTATTATTTTTCCTCATTTTATTATTTTCTATCCAAACCTTATATTAATATTTTCTTACAATAATTAAATAAACTTCATTTACTATTATATTACTAATTTTATTAATTGTAATTTAAAATTTAAAATAAAAAGCTGTAGATAATTCTACAGCTTTAGTGGTAAATATAGCTATTTTTAGTGATCTATTTTAAATTATTATAGTAAGCTTATTATTTTTTTAAAGAAATTGCTTTTTTAGCTTTTTCTGCAACATTAGTAGCTGTCAATCCATATTTCTCTAATAATTGGTTTGGCAATCCACTTTCTCCAAATACATCATTTACTCCAACCTTTAATACTGGTACTGGAATTTCTTCTGTTATTATTTCTGATACTGCTGAGCCAAGACCTCCAATTATGCTATGCTCTTCAACAGTAACTATAGCACCTGTTTCTTTTGCAGCCTTAACTAATATTTCTCTATCTATAGGCTTTAATGTATGAATATTCACTACCCTTGCATTAATTCCTTCTTTTTTTAATTCTTCCTTTGCTTCTAATGCAACATCTACCATTATTCCTGTTGCAACTATTGTCACGTCATTTCCTTCAGTTAATGTTACACCTTTTCCTATTTTAAATTCATAAGTTTTTTCATCATTTATAACATTCACTGCTGCTCTTCCCAATCTAACATAACATGGCCCATCATATTCTGCAATTGCCTTAATAGCTGCTTCAGTTTCTACAGCATCTGCAGGGCATATTACAGTCATATTAGGAATACTTCTCATTAAAGCTAAATCTTCTATAGCTTGATGAGATGCCCCGTCTTCTCCTACTGTTAATCCAGCATGAGTTGCACATATTTTAACATTTAACTTTGGGTAACAAATAGAGTTTCTAATTTGCTCAAATGCTCTTCCTGCTGCAAACATAGCAAAAGTGCTCACATAAGGTACTTTACCACAAGTAGATAAACCTGCAGCAACTCCCATCATATTTCCTTCTGCTATTCCCATATTAAAAAATCTTTCTTCGCAAACAGCTTTAAAATCTGCAGTTTTTGTAGATTTCGAAAGATCTGCATCTAAAACTACTATATTTTCATTTACGTTTGCTAATGATGCTAACGCTTTTCCATAAGCTTCTCTTGTTGCAATCTTCTTACTCATTAATTGTTACCTCCAATTTCTGCTAGTGCTTGCTCACATTGTTCTTTACTTGGTGCTGTTCCATGCCATGCTGCTTGATTCTCCATAAATGAAACACCTTTTCCTTTTATTGTCTTACATACAACTACAGTTGGCTTCCCTTTGTAATTTTTAGCTTTTTCTATTGCATTAAGTATTTCATCTATATCATGACCATCTATAACCAAAACATTCCAACCAAAAGCTTCGAACTTTTTATCTATTGGTGAAGGATTCATAACTTTTGTTATATCTCCATCTATTTGTAATCCATTAAAATCAATAAATGCAGTTAAATTATCTAACTTGTAATGAGCTGCTGACATAGCAGCTTCCCAAACTTGACCTTCCTCAAGCTCTCCATCGCCTAAAAGTGTATAAACTCTATAATTTTTATTATCTATCTTTCCGGCTAAAGACATTCCTACAGCTACTGAAATACCTTGACCTAATGATCCAGTAGACATATCTACTCCAGGTAAGCATTTCATACTTGGGTGTCCTTGTAATCTTGATCCAATCTTTCTTAAAGTATTTAACTCCTCAACAGGAAAATATCCTCTTCTCGCCAATACACTATATAAAACAGGAGCTGCATGACCTTTAGATAAAACAAATCTATCTCTTTCTGCATCCTTAGGATTTTTCGGATCTATGTTCATTTCTCCAAAAAATAATGTAGTTAGTATATCTGCCGCTGATAATGAACCACCTGGATGCCCTGAACATGATTCTGTCAACATTGAAACTATATCTCCACGTACAGTTTTAGCTAATGACCTTAATTCTTCAACATTTTTAATCATTTTATATCCTCCTAAGATTTTAATTTACCTGTAACTATATTGTGCTATATTTTCTAAAATTATTTTAGCATAATATAATTCTTTTGTATATACTATTTATTCTATTTTTTATATGAAGATATATATTTTCGCCAAAAGTGATATACTATTGCTATATAGTATATCACTTTATTCTTTTTTATATAAAAATAAAAGAAACCCATTGTGGGTTCCTTAAGTATTTAATATACTCTTTTATAATAAATAAAACTTTATGCAAGATTTAAACTAATTAATAAAGCTTTATTAACTTTTTTCATGTCAGCATCTGTCATATGCCCTATTTTTTCTTTTAATCTTTTTTTATCCAAAGTCCTTACCTGCTCTAATAAAACAACAGAATCTCTATTTAATCCATATTCTTCTGAAGAAATTTCAACATGAGTAGGTAACTTTGCCTTATTAATCTGTGATGTTATAGCTGCTACTATAACTGTTGGACTATACTTATTACCTATATCATTTTGAATTATTATAACTGGTCTAATTCCACCTTGCTCTGAACCAATAACAGGACTTAAATCTGCATAAAAAATATCCCCTCTTTTTACTACCATAGTCGTCATTAGAAATATCACACTCCGCAAAGCCAGTTCTCATATTCATTAATATCTGCACATCCGCACTCGAAAGGAAGTTGTGAAAGCTCCAAATTAATTTTTGCCATCTCTTCATAGCCAGCTTTCATTAATTTTAAAAATTCCATATTAAATTGATTTTCATTATATTCTATTAAATTACATTCAATAAATTGACTATTTTTTTTAATTTTAACTGCATTTTTTATAAAATGTAGGTTTTTAACATTTTTAGACATAATTTGCCTCCAGGTAGTAAAAATCTATGTATGAATAAATTATATTGCAAATTATGTCACTTTGTCAAAACTTATGTTTCACTTTTTTTGATTAATTTTCTATTTTTATATTTTTTTGTATTTTTATAGCTTATTAAAAGAGAAATATTATAATTATTATTTTCTTCCCCTTTTTTATATTTGTTTGATTTTTATCTACCTGGCTTTTTATTTTTTCTTAATGTGAAAACTATTTTTTATACTTATGTACTCCATTTTCTTTAACTTCTTAACGTGTACTAATATCAAATTTAAATATTGAACTGGTTATTTTTATTTTATTTACTCTAGCAATCCGCTTTCTAATTGCTTTAATTTTTCAAAATCTCTATATACAATTCTTATTCTGTCTTTTCCATCCTTATCATAAATAATAGCTCCTATTGGAGTTTTTTCTTGTTTATCAATAAAAATTTTAATTTTATCTAAATGATCATTTTTTAAAAACACTTCACATGTAAACTCTATATAAGCTGTATCTCCCCATTCTTCTTGTCCCTCTTTAATTCCATTTTCATCTATGGGATATGATAATAATTTATTTAAAAAGGCTAATGAATGTATCTCATCCATATCATCTTCCATAGCATATTCTTTATTTGAAATACTATCTTTCACTATAACTTTATTATCTTTATATATTTTTGATCTATCTTCCCCAAAATCAATTCTTCCACCAATATCTTTTAAATAATATTGTGTAGTTTCCTCTCTCTCTTCTCCTCTAGCATTTTTCACTATATATTCTACTCTTGTACTATAGCATTCTATTTCTTTTAATGATTTTATTATCTCCTCATTAGTTGGTTCTGCTGTAGCTCTAAATAATATTACTAAAATAATTGATATAAAAGGTATACATACCATAAGTATTAATAATAATTTCTTTTTCATAAATCCTCCTAAAGCTTTACTATTTATAATTACTAATATTAGCTTTAATCAGATTTTATTCATACTTTAATCCTTAACCAACTATATAATTCATAACTTTAGATATATTTTCTATAACTTCAGATGCTACTGTACAATATTTTTCATGAGATGCAAATTCTCCTGCTAATCCATGTATATATGTGCCAAGTAAGGCTGAATTTATAAGTGAATGTCTCTGCCCTATTAAGGCTGAAATAATTCCAGTTAGACAATCCCCCATCCCCCCTGAAGCCATTTTACTATTACCTGAATTATTTATGTAAACATCATTACCATCTGTGATTACAGTATTATATCCCTTCAATACAACTATAATCTCATTTTCCTTTGCATATCTCTTAGCTACCTCTATTCTATTATCCTCAACAAAAGATATAGATTTCCCTATAATCCTTGCCATTTCTCCCGGATGTGGAGTAAATATCGCTTTCCCCTTTAAAACATTCATAATATTCTTATCTCTTGACATTAATTGAAGTGCACCTGCATCAACTACGAAAAACTTATCCCCATAACTCCCTATATCACTCAATATATCCTTATATACTTTTTCTTCAGTCATGCCAGGGCCAATTGCAATTACATCAGAATCATTCAATATTTTTTTTACCTTATCAACCTCCTCTATATCTAAAGTCATCGCTTCAATCAACTTACAACTTAATTTATCTTGTACATATTTTGAAGATACTAAAGTTGTTAACCCAGCTCCTGATTTAACGCATGATTCAGTAACTATATATGCTGCTCCTGTATATCCCTTACTACCTGCTAAAATCGCAATTTTTCCGTACTTTCCTTTATGACCATATAAACTTCTCTTTTTCAATAATTTTGAATATTGATCCCTATTTAAAATAAATATATTTTCCGAATTCACTCTCTTTACATACTCTGGGATACCTATATTTAATACATTAAGTTCCCCTAAATAACTTAATGCTTTATATTCAATAAATCCCCTTTTTACCACTTCAAATGTATAAGTTATATCAGCTTCTATAGATGCTCCCATTATCTCCCCACTATCTGCATTTAACCCTGAAGGAACATCAATACTAACTTTCATATCAGAACATTCATTTATAATATTAATTAATTTTACATAAAAAGAATCTAAATTTCTGTTTAATCCTACTCCAAAAATACAATCTATCGTAATGTTGTAATTACTAATTATGGGTATTAAACTTTTAATGTCTTCATCAGTAGATACATAAGTAATATTAGTAGTAATTTGTTTTAAAATATTTAGATTAATAGAAAAATCCTTAGAATATTTGCTATTTCTACTTATAATAACTACATGAACATCTTTGTTATTTAAAATTAATTTTCTTGCAATGGCTAATCCATCCCCACCATTATTTCCGTTTCCACAAAAAACAATAAATTTTCCCCTTAAATTAATCACCTTATTTACTACTTCATTTGCTGCATTTTCCATGAGAACTATGCTTGGTATACCAATCTCATCTATAGTATATTTATCTACTTTTTTACATTTATTTGTTGACATTATATACATTATGATTCCTCCAAAATAGCAAAAGCTATTGCTGATGTATTATTATGTGATATTGATAAATTCAATTTATATTCTTTTCCTATTAATTTATCTATATTATCACTTAAAAATACTACTGGTTTCCCTAACTCATCTCTTAAAACCTCTATTTCTCTTAACGAGAACCCCCTTATGCCTGTGCCAAATGATTTGCTTATTGCTTCTTTAGCTGCGAAATTTCCTGCAATTACTTCTGCCCTCATGTTTCTTTCTTTAAACATTTCTATTTCTTTATTTGTAAATACCCTTTCTAAAAAACCATTTGTCTTTTCTACAGCTCTTTCTATTCTATTTATTTCAATTATATCCGTTCCTATTCCAATTATCATAAAAATCACCTCTAATTATATTTTACTATAAATATTAGATTTTATATGATTTTTACTGTTACTTTAAAATTACAAATTAAAATCTGATACATATTCATCAACATATTCTCCTAATATGTCAACAAGGTGTATTGGAGATACTTGATTATCATGTATCAAACTAAGAAGATCTTTAACTTTTTCTTCTATATTTGAAATCTTCTTAATTTCATCCCTTTCTATATTTATTACATTTCCTTCTATTAAATCTTGCCTTTCCGCTTCTATACCAAAAGCTTGTCCACCATAAAAATCCTCACTTATCATCCTATAAGCATATCTACTTTCTTTTTCTTCACTTTTTATAACATTATACAAGCTATCAACAATATACATTTCATTTCCCCCTTCATAAGCTACTAAATAGAACAATTAACTATTACATTAAAAACATAACATAGATAATATCAAAACAATGTCAAACATTGTTTGTCGTGTTTGCAAAATATTCCTCTAAATTTTTACATTATTTTCTCAACAATTTTAAAATATCCACAATTTATTAAGTTAAATAAAATATTTGTCTAAAAATATCGTTTATCGTTTGTCGAATTTGGTCTTTTTCCATTATTCGGTTTATCTAATTTATAGTTATATTGCTGATTTAGTAATAATATTAGCTTATTATTGTTAAAATATATTTAATGCTAGTATTTAAATATAAAAAAAATATTTTATATAATGTAAGAATATAAAATGTAAATTTATAATAAATATTTTAAATAGTTATTGATATTGTTAATAATTAGACATATAATAATTTTTGTGATAATTATTATTATATAATATTAATTTTAAGGCAGGTGTTGATTTATGAAATCTTTAGAGCTTAAAAAGGATATACACTGGGTTGGAGCTCTTGACCCAAATTTGAGAATTTTTGATATTATTATGTACACACCTTATGGAACAAGCTATAACTCATACGTAGTTAAAGGTAGTGAAAAGACTGCTGTATTTGAAACTGTAAAGGCTGAGTTTTTTGATGAATATATAGAAAGATTAAGAGATTTAGATATAGATATTTCTAATATTGACTATATTGTCGTTGACCATACAGAGCCTGATCATGCTGGATCAGTTGCTAAGTTGTTAGAAATTTCACCAAATGCTAAAGTAGTAGGTTCCGCTCCCGCAATTAAATTCATGAAAAAAATTGCAAATAGAGATTTTGAATCTATAACAGTTGGAGATGGAGATACTTTAAGTTTAGGAAATAAAACTTTACAATTTATTTCAGCTCCATTCCTACATTGGCCAGATTCAATCTACACTTATGTTCCTGAAGATGAAATTTTAATAACTTGTGATTCATTTGGATCTCACTATTCATCCGAAGCAATAATAAATAGTAAAGTTGAAAATAAAGATCATTATATGGAAGCACTAAAATACTACTTCGATTGTATTTTTGGACCATATAAGCCATATGTATTAAAAGCTATTAATAAAATTGAAAACTTAAAAATTGATATGATTTTACCAGGACATGGTCCAGTTCTAGTTGAGGAACCAATGAAAATAGTTGAAACTTATAGAGAGTGGAGTACTCCTGCAAGTCCAGCTGAAGATGGAAAGAAAATTGTTACAATCCCTTATGTTTCAGCATATGGCTACACTGAGACATTAGCTAAAGAAATAGCTAAAGGTATAGAAGCTGCTGGAAATATTGAAGTTAGATTATTCAACGTTATACATCATGAAATGGGTGATATAATTAACAGTATAGGAGAATCTGACGGATTATTATGCGGTTCACCTACTATAGTTGGTGAATTACTTGAGCCAATTCGTGATATACTTTCAAAATTAAATCCAATTGTTCACGGTGGAAAATTAGCCGCTGCATTTGGATCATACGGTTGGAGTGGCGAAGCTATCCCTAGGATGGAAGCAAGATTTAAAGAATTAAATATGAAACTTTATGGACCTAGCCTAAAAATAAATTTCAAACCATCAGATGATGAATTAAAAGAAGCTTATGATTTCGGATTAGGATTTGGAGAAATTATTGTAGGTAAGAAGACTTTTACACCTATGACAAAGACTAAAACAACTGTAGAAGAAATCCCTACAGAAGGTGGCCTAAAGCTATGGAAATGCGTAATTTGCGGAGAAATCTTCGAATCTGAAACAGTTCCTGAAATTTGTCCTGTATGCGGAGCTGGAAGCGATCAATTTATTGAAATTAAGAGGGAAGAAACAAATTACTCAATTGATACAGAAGAGACCTACGTAATCATAGGTAATGGTGCTGCAGGGTTCTATGCTGCGAAAGCTATAAAAGAAAGAAATTCTAGTGCTATTATTAAGCTTATATCAAATGAACCAGAACATTCATATGTTAGAACTCAACTTTCTGATTTAATAACAGAAGAAATTGATGATACTTTCTATCTTGCAAAAGAGAATTGGTATAAAGAAAATAATATAATTGAAATTCTTGGAGCTAATGTAGATAGCATAGATAAAGAAACAAAAACAATAAAATTAGATAATAAACAAGGAATTCGTTATGATAAACTAGTTTTAGCAAACGGTAGCTACAACTTTGTTCCTCCAACTAAAGTTAAATTAAATGATTCAGACGTAGAAATAAATTCTTGGACTTATACTACTATTAAGGGAATTCATACAATCAAAAAACTATCTGATGTAGAAAACCTAAAAAATGAATTGCCAAATTCAAAAAATGTTGTTGTTATTGGTGGTGGATTATTAGGATTAGAAGCTGCTTGGGAGATTCAAAAACGTGATATTAATGTTACAGTAGTTGAGTTAGCAGAAAGAATGCTTCCTCGTCAATTAGACACAGAAGGCTCTAAATTATTTGAAAGCTTAGTTAATAAAACTTCAGTCAATGTACTATTAGGAGAAGCTGTTGATTTCATAAATGCAGATGAAACTGGAGTTAAATCAATTCAACTAAAGAGTGGAAAGATAATTGATGTAGATACTATTATATACTCAGTTGGAGTTAGATCTAATATCTTCTTAGCTCAACCTGTAGGAATTGAATGTAATAGAGGTATTGTCGTAGACCAATATATGCAAACAAACGTAGAAGATATTTATGCTTGTGGTGATGTAGCTGAACTAGATGGAGTTTATTATGGAAACTGGCCAGCTGCAATAGAGATGGGAAAAGTTGCTGGTGCTAATGCTACTGGTGATAATATTAAATTCGAAAAATTTGTTTCATCAACAGTCTTTGCAGCAATGAATACTCAAATATTCTCTGCTGGAACTATAAACTTCGATGATCCTACTTTAGAAAAAATAGGTTATGTTGATAATGCTAATAATAAATATTCAAAACTATTCTTTGCTAACAATAAACTTGTAGGCGGAATACTAATTGGTGATATATCTTCTTCAGTTAAAATAATAAATGGAATTCAAAATGAAGAAGATAAGTCAACTGTATTAAGTAAAGGTACAATATAAATTTTAATTTGAAGTATCATACTAAATGTAAAAGGGTAAGCTCTATTTTATTGCTTACCCTTTTACACTATTTATTTTAATTTATATTTTAAGCTTTAATTTGCAAAGTTATCTAAATTCTCGGTTTGTTCTAATTCTTTATCAATCCTTCTATTTCCTACGAATTTAAAATCTTCTGCAACAACTTCTGCTATATATTTTTTATTTCCGTCCTTATCTTCATAGCTTCCAGTTCTTAATCTTCCACTTAAACTTATATAACTTCCTTTCCTCATATATTGACAGACTACCTCTGCTTTTCTTCCCCAAACTGTAACTGGGATTAAATCTGCCTTTCTTGTGCCATCTTGCGCCTTAAAATTTCTATCTACAGCAATTATAAATCTAGTAAATACTTTATCGCTTCCCTCTAATGCTCTAAGTTCAGGGTCCTTTATTAATTTTCCTAATAAAACTATTTTATTCATTTTTGCACCTCCTGAATATTTCTTCTTTGAGTATATCCACTTAGTATTTTTCTATACAAAAATAAACAAAATATTATTCATTTCAAGTAAATATTTTATTCTAAGTTAAAAGTTAAGAAACCATTTAGATTCTTAACTTTTGAAACTACTTTATTTTTGTTATTGATAAAACTGAATTTATTTCAGCTCCTAGAATTAATATCATTGATGTAATATAGAGCCAAGTCATTAATATAAATACTGCTCCTAAACTTCCATATAATCTAGAATAATTAGCTATATTATTAATATAATATGAAAATGCCAACGAAACTATTATCCATCCCAAAGTAACTACGATAGCACCTGGAAAAACCTCTCTCCAAGGAATCTTTTTAGCTGGAGTGTATCTATATATACATGCAAATATCCATATCATAGCAAGTATTACTATTATATACCTACTTATATTCCATATATTCTTTATTATATTATGAAATGGAAATACTGATATTAAATATTTACCTATTACTTCTCCAAATACTAACATAGCTAAAGTTAACATTATTATTAACGCTAAAGCTAATGTAAAAAATATTGCTATAAATGCTCTTTTTATAAAAGATCTATGTTCCCTAATATCATAAGCCTTATTAACGCCTTTTATTACAGCTCTGAATCCTGAAGATGCAGACCACATTGTAATAGCAATAGATGCTCCTAATAAGCCTGCATTTTGAGTATCTACTATCTCGATTACTGTAGTATCTACCAAAGTAAAAACATTATTTGGCAATATAGCCCTTAATCCATCTAAAATATCTACTGAATTTAATCTACTAAATCCTATTAATGTTAATAAAAATATTAAAAATGGGAAAAAAGCTAATATCAAATAATATGCAAGTTGAGCCCCTAAAGCAAATATATCATCATTATTAATTTTTACAATGAAATATATTATGCTATCTATAACAGACCTCTTATTCTCATTCTTATCCTTACTCATTAAACCACCACATTATTTATTATTTAATATTTTATATTATATATCAAATTTATTAAATATATTAATTTATAATATTCTATCTTATTTTTGTTACTTTATATATAATACTACAATAATTTAAAATATATAAGCAAAGCTATCTATTTCTTTCTAAAAAACTTCCAATATAGTATAATCTCTATGTAAACTATTTAAAATGGAAAGGGTGTTATGATGAATTATATATTAGAAAATGAAAACATAAAAATTTCTGCTGATACCTTTGGTGGAGAACTTAATAACTTAATTAGCAAAAAAGATTCAATTGAATACTTATGGAATGGAAATGCAGAGTATTGGAAGTATCATTCTCCAATATTATTCCCTATAGTTGGAAAAGTTAAAAATGGAGAATATACTGTTGATAATAAAAAATATGAATTACCACAACATGGTCTAGCAAGGACTAGAGAATTTAATATGATTGAAAAAGACAATAATCATATTGTATTTGAACTTTTATGGTCTGAAGATACATTAAAAGTATATCCATATAAGTTTTCTTTAAAGCTTTCATATGAACTTTTAGATAATGGAGTTAATGTTGGTTATAATGTTACAAATCTTGATAACAAAGATATCTACTTCTCAATTGGTGGACATCCTGCATTTATGTGCCCATTAATGGACGGAGAAAAATTTGAAGATTATTACTTTGAGTTCAACAAGAAAGAAAATTCTGATTCAATGGAACTTAACGGTAACTCTGGCTACTTCACAGGTATTAAAAAACCATTTTTTAATAATGAAAGTATTATAAACTTATCTTTAGATTTATTTAAAGATGATGCTATAGTTTTTGGTGATTTAGATTCAAATATAATAAGTTTAAAATCTAAGAATCATAATAAAAGTTTATCTATGGATTTTTCAGGTTTTCCTTATTTAGCTATATGGACTAAACCAACAGGAGCGCCTTTTGTTTGTATAGAGCCTTGGTATGGGCACTCAGATTTTGATAATTTTGATGGAGAGTTTAAAGATAAGGAGGGAATTCAAAAACTTAGTGTTGGAGAATCCTTTACTGCTAGTTACAACTTATGTATAAAATAATCTTTAGCTAACTATATAACTATCAATTTTATAAACTAACCTTTAATTTATAGAACCGAAACTTATATTAATTCATATTAAAATATAAAATATAGATAACAGGTATATACTTAATACCTGTTATCTATATTTCCTATATTTCTAATTTTACAATTAAATTATAATTGTATTTGTACTTTTTAAACATTAATTCGTTAATGCGATTGCCCTAACAGGTGAAGCATCTCCATCTTCTATCTTTAACGGAGTAGCTACTAAAGTAAATTCATCAGCATTTATATTATCCAAATTCGTTAGATTCTCAATTATGAGTTTACCTCTAGATAACACAACATTGTGTATTTCAAAATCTATACTATCAAATTTATCAATTGAAATAGCATCTATTCCTATACCTCTTAAACTAAAATCACAAATCCATTTAGCTGCCTCTTCTGTTAGGCTTGGAAAGTCATTAAAATAATTTTGGGTTCCCCAATAATTCTCCCATCCTGTTTTTAATATTAAGAAATCACAATTTCTCAATTTTTCTTCATATTGAATTAAATCACTAATCTTTACTTCCTTAATATTAGAAATATCAATCATAAATGCTATTCCTATAAATTCACTTATATTAAATTCTTCAATGGTTTTTCCTTTGTTAATCATATGACTTGGTGCATCTATATGAGTTCCTGTATGCGTACATAGTCTCAAGAGTTTCTCATTGAATCCATCTTTTTCAATTGTAGCTATATTATATATTTCAGGTTTCTCATCTTTTGTATATGTAGTCATATTCTTATTTATAGTGTGACTTAAATCAATAACTCTCATTTATACTCTCCCTTTATTATTTTATTTAATTATATCCCACTCTTTTGGAAGTAAATTCTTATACTTTAAAGTAAAATATCTATCATCTATGAGTAATATTCTCCCCTTATCTGTTTCAGTCCTTATAACTCTTCCAGCAGCTTGCATTACTTTATTTATTCCTGGATATATATATGCATAATCAAATCCCTTTTCCTCATAATAATCTTTTATTATGTCTCCTTCGTTAGATATTTTAGGAAATCCTACTCCAACTATTATACTTCCTATTAGCCTATTCCCTGGCAAATCTATCCCCTCAGAAAATATTCCTCCTATAACACAAAAAGCTAGAATATTTGCACCATCTTGAAACTTATTTATGAAATCCTCCTTTTGAGATTCAGTTAAGACTTCATCCTGACAAATAGTATTATTATCACCATATAACTCTATGTATCTTTGATATATCTGCTTTAAATATTGATAAGAAGGTAAAAAAACCATGTAATTACCAATTTGTTCATTTGCAAATTTGTAAATCAATTCACATAGATTATCAATATTATTTTCCCTTTGCTTAAATCTCATATTAAGCGGATGACCATAGATTTTTAAATTTTCCTTTTTAAATGGTGATGGTAATTTCATTCTATAGCTCTTTTCATTGCCCCCAAGCAAATCTATATAATAATTAATTGGTGTTAGTGTTGCCGAAAAAATTGTAGTAGAATAACTTCCCTGTACGACTTTAGATAAATTCTTAGATGGATTAACACAAAACAACTTAACCTTAACATCATTCTTAGTAACTTCTACTAAAGTTACGTATTCATCGCTATATAGTTCTGAAATTGATATGAAACTTCTTACTTCAAAATATAAATCTCTTATTTCATCATAGCCTTCTGTATTTACAGACTTTATAAGGTATTCATCACATTCCTTTAAAAATATTCTCAGCAATTTATATAAATCTTTATACTGCTCTTTTTTATAAATACTATTACTTTCAATTTCTTGAACTTCCCTTCGTATTTCTATTAATTCCTTATTAATAGAATTTAGTACCTTATATAAGTTAGGTACTTTACCCTTTATAAGTTTACTTGCTTGCATTATCTTACCCTTATAAATTTCCGCACTGAACATATTTCTAGCTCTATCCACAAGGTTATGACCTTCATCCACAAGTAATATATTTTTATCAACATCTTCCTCAAAAAAGCGTTTCAGTTTAGCCCTAGGATCAAAAGCGTAATTATAATCACATATTATTATGTCACACCATAAACTCAAATCTAATGATAACTCAAAGGGGCATACTTTATTATCTCTCGCATATTCTTCGATTTTTCCTCTCGTAAAATCATCTTCTTTTCCCAGCATATCAAATATAATATTATTTACTTTATCATAGTAATCTACTGCATATTCACAATTCTCTGGATTGCAATTAGTTTTATCTTTAAAGCATATTTTTTCCTTAGATGTTAATGTAATATTTCTGCATTTAAGTCCATTATCCTTTAATTTATTCACTGCCTCTTCTGCTACCGTCCTAGTTATTGTTTTAGCAGTTAAATATACTATTCTTTCTCCTCTATCTTCTCCTAAAGATTTCACGGCAGGAAATATAGTAGATATTGTTTTACCTATTCCTGTAGGTGCCTGAGCAAATAGCACAGCATTTTCCTTTATTGTATTAAAACAAGTAACTGCTAACTCCTTTTGACCTTTTCGATAATTATCAAAGGGAAATTTTAATGTTTTTATAGATTCATTTCTTAGACTATTTAATTTAGACTTTAATAATATCCATTTCTTATATTCATTTATTATAAAATCAATATACTCTTCTAATTCATTAAATTTAAATCTCTTATCAAAGCTTTTTACTTCTTCAGTTTCTATATTAAAATAACTTAATCTTACGCTTATTTCTTCTAATTTATTTTGAATAGAATATATATATGCATAAAATTTACCTTGAGCCCAATGTAATTCATTATAATCTTCCTCTATAAATATAAGTGATTTCATTGTGGATTTTATTTCTTCTATGTAAATATTAGTATCTTCTATAATAATACCATCAGCTCTTCCTTCTACTAATAATGTTATATCTTCAATTTCGAAGGCATGTTCCATTCTTACTTCTTTCTGATACTGACTATATATATCCTCATTACTGCTCTGTAGCTTTTGATGTGCTAATGTACCTTCTAAAGCTCTACTTTTCCCCATATATCTATCATCTAAACTACCAGTTTTCAAGACATATTCTATTATTCCTCTAACAGATTCTTTAATAATTATTTTTTTCTTCATTAAAGTTCTTTCCTATCTATATATTTTAAATAATCCATGCTTCTACTTTTACTATTTCATTTAAATAAGCATATTAACTATTTAATATATTGCTAGTATTAATTAATTATTTCATTAAGCAAAATATATATATATATATTATAATCCTAAAAACTAATATTTAATAGGATATAAAATCAATAAGGTACTGCTACTTATTATTAACAATACCTTATTTTGAAAGCTTTTATTTAATTGAATTAATAGTTTGTGATAGATTATTTATGCTATTAGTAAGACTCTCCAGCTTTCCTTCTATTCTTATTAATAAATATAAGGAAATTGCTATAGGAAAACCTAGATTAGCCACTAAATTAACTACCTCTTCCATAAAATCACCCCACTATTTACATATGCACTTAAGTGAGGATTTTTTAATTTATATATTAATTTAATATAGTTTTTATAATATTTATTCTGAATGATATTCATTCACTATCTTTTGAACTAATTTTTTTATAGCACTCGCTTGTGCAATAAGTGACATTACAATAACAAATGTTCTTATACTATTTTCATCTTTTTCATTTAATTTTAATTCTGCAATTATACTATCTAACTTTTCTTCATTTACAGCCGGCTTACTTAGGAAATCTTTAAAGCTTTCACTTTGAGTTTCTGAAAATATCTTATATGCATTTTCCCAAGATATTATATCATCTGATCTATCATTTATTTCATTAAATGCCAAACTGAAAACCTTTTTAATTTCTTCCGTTGTCAATACTGGCCTCATGTAGCTTAATAGTACTAATTGTATAAGATGTATTTTAGTATAGCCTCTCTTTTTTCCATCCTCTGGTTTGCTAATAACTTCGCTCTTTATATAATTTTGCACTATATTATTTGTATATTTATCCTCTATAAATTTATCATTTAAAAAATCTATAACTTGAGATAAAAATAGATCATATTTAGGTAAATCATTATAGCCAACCATGGTACTATTAGACATTTCTTCTGCAATTTCTGTTATATAATTAGTATCTATTTTTTTTACCATTATATCCACCTCTAAAAACTTATTCTTATTTTAATTATATAGTATATATAAACTTATTACAAGTTACTTCTGCCTGTTTAATTTTATTCTATTATTTCTTTAAAAGTCAATAAAAAATAATTGTCGCTTTTTTAATTTTTAATCTAAACCTCATATCTGTTATTATTTTTTACATTTTTTTCTTTTTTTATTAGTTTTTTTTTAATTTTATTTTTCTAAGATCTCTTCTTTCTTCTTTATAAGTTAGTAGACAAGCCATTCTACATTTTTTTACTATTTCCCTAGAAATTTGATTAAATAGTATTGACTTTTCTAATTTATGGTAGTATATTGTATTTATGACTTTGAAAGGCAAATTAAATGTGTATTTTTTTAAAATATTTCTCTTTTCTGTTGACTTTTAATTACATTTTTAGTAATATTAACTTGCAAGATGTCGAAACTTGTTTTAAGGAGGAAATATAATGAAATCAACTGGTGTAGTAAGAAGAGTAGATGAATTAGGAAGAATAGTTATTCCTATTGAATTAAGAAGAACATTAGATATAGCTGAAAAAGATGCTTTAGAAATCTATGTAGATGGAGAGCAAATAATCTTAAAGAAATATGAACCAGCTTGTATCTTCTGTGGAGATGCTAGAGATGTTGTAAACTATAAAGGTAAAAACATCTGTAAAAATTGCTTAACTGAATTAAAAAAATAATTTTTAATACTTATATTTAAAAAGTTATTTATAATTAAATCCCCTATGACTTTATAAAATCATAGGGGATTTAATTATAGTTCTGTTGAGTATTTATAAACTTCTTTTTTAGGTATATTTCTCTCTTTTGCAACTAATTTTATAGCTTCTTTTTTTTCTATTCCACTTTCTATTAGCTTTATTAAATGTTCTTCTATTGTTAAATCGATCCATAAAGCCTCTTTTTCAGCTTTTATTTCATCCTCAGATTTACCTTCAATAACTAAAACAAACTCACCTCTTGGTCTATTTTCTACAAAATAATTTAATGCTAATGATATTCTACCTCTATAAATTTCTTCATGAAGCTTCGTAAGTTCTCTACATATTGCAATTTTTCTATCACCTATATTATTTAATAAATATTCTAAGGTATCTAATAATCTATGTGGAGCTTCATATAATATTATAGTATCTCTAACATTTTTAATTTCTTCAACTACAGGTTTTCTATCTTTATTTTCTCTAGGTAAAAAACCTCTAAATATAAACTTTGTTGTATCTAAACCTGAGTAAACCAAAGCAGTAGTTATTGCTGTTGCTCCTGGTAATACTTCAAATTCTATTTCTTGTTCTATACACTTTTCAACTATAACACTTCCTGGATCAGATATCCCCGGAGTGCCGGCATCAGTAATAAGTGCTATATTCATTCCATCATTTAATTTATTTATTATATCTTCACTTTTTCCTTGTTCATTATGTTTATGATAGCTAAATAAACTTTTCTTTATATTAAAATGATTTAATAGTTTTAAACTTTGCCTAGTATCTTCTGCAGCTATGATGTCTGCATTTTCTAATACTTCTAATGCCCTCAATGTTATATCCTTTAAATTACCTATTGGAGTTGGTACTAAATACAACTTACCTTTTTCCATAAATCTATTCCTCCCTACCATATATTCTATTTAATTCATCTGAATAACTACCATCATCATTATATACATATAGTGGTGCTTCCCATTTCAAATATGCTCCACCATCACGTTGACCTTCAACTAATACTATATTAGGAGCCTTTTTACTATTTGGCTGGATCATTTGAACTCTCTTAGGTTCAATCTTATGCTTTCTCATAAGCTCAAATATATCTATTAATCTCTCAGGTCTATGTACCATATACATTCTTCCATTATCCTTTAAAAGCTTTCTAGCTGCTATTATCACATCTTCTAATGTACATAAAACTTCATGCCTAGCTATTGCTAACTTATCATTAGGATTTAATATTCCTGAGTTATTTAATTTATATGGAGGATTAACTGTTAAAACATCAAATTTTCCTAATTGATTTAAAAACTTGATATCCTTTAAATCAGCATTTTCAAATTTAACAACACTTTCTAATTCATTATACTTACTGCTCCTTTTAGCCATTTCAACCATTTCATTTTGAATTTCTATTCCTATTACTTCTTCTGGCTTATATTTTCCATATAATAAAAAAGGAACTATTCCAGTACCTGTACATAAATCTATAACTCTATGTTTTTTCTTTACATTTGCAAAGTTTGACAGTAAAACTGCATCTACACCAAATCTAAAGCCTGATTTTTTTTGAATCAGATATAAGTTATCTAATTGTAAATCATCAATAGATTCATCTTCTAATAAATTCACATCTTTATTCATTTTAAATACCTCGAATTATTTCTATAACTATATTCTTATTATCAACCATTATTATAAACTAATACTATTAATTACAAATTCATTATCTTTATTTATATCTATATTATTGCTTTGTAATCTTTCTAAATTATATCATATAAATCAATTACTTTATAAATATTTTATTAAAGTTCAATTTACATGATATAAACAAATAAACTCCGCCAAATTTTGACGGAGTTTATAATACAATATTAATAAAATTCTAATTATAGTACTCTTCTCGCAGCGTAGAATGATGTAACTGGTGAAACTTTAACATAATCTCCAGGTTGAGGAGCATGTATATATTGACCTCCACCTACATATATTCCAACGTGGTCTGAACCATAAGTAAATACTAAATCTCCTGGTTGTAATTCTCCATATGAAACTGGAGTTCCAACATTTATTTGAGTATAAGTAGTTCTTGTTATATCTATTCCTGCTGCATTTCTAAATACAAAGCTAGTAAATCCTGAACAGTCAAAACTATCTGGTCCTGTAGCTCCAAAAACATAAGGTCTACCAATATATCCATATGCAAAATCTACTATTGCATTACCTGTAGCTGATGATCCAGATCCAGGTCCTCTATTTGGTATACTAGCTGCATTTTCTTGAGCTTGTAGCTCTTCTACTTTAACCTTAGCAGCTTCTATTGCATTATTAATCTCTTCTGTTACGATAGGGCTTTTAAGTTGATTATCTCTGATACTTCTTAATTGGCTTATAGCACTTTGAAGCTCAGTAATAGAACTAGATGATTCTAGTATTGCTAGTTGTGGTTCAACTAAACTTCTTTCTGCAACAGATAAGAACTCTTCATCAAATTTAGCTTGTTCAGCTTTTGCATCTGCAACAAGAGCTTCTTGCTCCTTCTTCTTACCTTCTGACTCAGCTAAGACTTTTTTAGTTTCCTCATTTATTTTAGCTATTTCATTTGATTTTTCTTCTAAAGAAGTAACCTTCTCATCTAACTTTTCTTTCTTATCTACTAAATCTTTTACTATTTTCTTATCAATATTTACAAGTCTAGTAGCAGAATCTAATTTAGATATAAGATCGCTAAAACTATCTGCACTAAATAAAAGTGTTAAATAACTACCTTGTCCACCTGATTTGTATAGCTCTCTTAATCTCTTTCCTAATACTTCTTCTTTTTCTGAAATATCAACCTTTGAAGTTTCGATTTCTTTCTTAGTGTTTTCAATTTCATCCTTAATAGAATCCATTTGCTTTTGATTATTGTTCACCTTTTCTTCTAATGGAGCTATTTGTTCATTTAAACCATATATCTTACCTTGAATATCTTCTATTTTCTTATTTATGTCATCATACTTTTGTTGATTTTCTATTACTTCCTGATTAGGAGTAGCAAAAACTGGTGTTACTGAAGTTATTGTTAAAGCACCAGCCATAACAATAGATAAAATCCTCTTTTTCATAAGTGTTTGGTCCTTAGACCATCCCCCTCTCCCTACGTGATATATTACCATTATAACACTTATGGAAAGCTTGGACAATGGTAATTTTTTAAAAAATGAGATATTTAGACAGTGTAAATGTATACTGTACATATCTGGATAATGCTTAGTTATGTAAATATAACTAATTTTATCTAAATCTCTCTATAATTATATGTTGTATACTATCGTTTTTATAATAGTTTTATGAATAATTTCTATATAAATTTATTAGCAATGTCATTAATAACTTCTATATAAAATTATTAATGACATTGCTAATAATACTATTGCTATAAAAAGTTCATTCAAATAAAAATACAGGAATATATGAAATTATATATTCCTGTATTTTTTAAGCATCTTATTTTGAACAAAAGATGCAATAGCAATAGTAAGTATAAATATTATTACTATATACTTTGATTGTTCTATGAATATATAATCTAATGCGCCTAAAATAATTCCTGCAAAACCTATAGATATATTAAATATTCCGTTAAGCTTCATAAACTTTTCAATATCACTATAGACTCCACTATCCTTCAGAAAATTCTTCATTTTTTTACTTTTTAATGATAAAAATCCCATTAATATAAATCCTATGCTACCTAAAATAATAACTATAGTACTTCCTCTCATTACTTTGACCTCCAATTAAATTATGCTTATATAAACTTTAAATCTTAAAATAATTTCATAACGTTTCATTAAGCTCATTAATATTTACTTTTAACGATCTTAAACTAATTAAAAGTAAATATACGATATACCCTAAACAAAGTTTATAATTTACTTAAAAGATACCATATTTAATAGTCATAAGTAAAGATATTATAAATATAACTCTACTTCTATTTGGCTATATAAAATCATTATAATTTTATATTAATACTATAACTTAATCATAATAGGTTTCACATAAATAATTTAATATTTTATTTTAAAAGTGTTGACATAATAGATTATACTTACTATAATTATAATGTACTTCGGGGTGTGGCGCAGATGGGAGCGCGCGTGGTTTGGGACCATGAGGTCGCAGGTTCAATCCCTGTCACCCCGACCAAAGAAATCCTCTCTATTCGAGAGGATTTCTTATTTTTTTATAATTTATGAAATGGATTTATTTATATAGCTAGTTACAATCTATATAATCATGTACTTCATTAAGTTTATCGTCAAATCCAATAGATTTACAAGAAATTAATACTATTGGTATTATTGATATATAGGCACACAATATTAATATCCACATAAATCTTATCCCCTTTTCAAAATTCTACTTACAATCAGTATATGAAAAAGATTTCATTATTGCTATAAATTTTTAAGTTTTTTATATATAAATAAAACTTTTAATAAAATTATTACTACATCTAAGCTATATATTTAGCTTACTATAATATTGTTGAACAGTATTTAAAAGGAGGTTTACATATATGAATAATATTAAGGCAGTCATATTTGATTTAGATGGAACATTAATAGATTCAATGGGAATATGGGCACAAATAGATGAAGAATACCTAGGAAACTTTGGTTATCCTGTCCCTGAAAATCTTCAAGAAGAGATAACTCATCTTACTTTAACGGAAACAGCAACCTACTTTAAAAACAAATTTAATATAAATGATGATATAGATAAAATAATTTCAACATGGCATGATATGGCTTTTTATCACTATTCCAATACAATCAAATTAAAAGAAGGCGTCATTTCATATTTAGATTTATTAAAAGAAAAAGGCATTAAAATAGCATTAGCAACTAGTAATTCTGTTCAATTATTAGAAGCAACATTAAAAAATAATAATATATATCAATATTTTGATGCGATAACTACAACTGAAGAAGTAAAGAAATCAAAGGATAATCCTGATATCTATTTATTATCAGCTAAAAAACTAGGTATATCGCCTGAAAATTGCTTAGTATTCGAAGATATAGTACAAGCTGTTAAAGGGGCTAAGCTTGCCGGTATGCACGTTTATTCAATATATGATAAAGTATCTGAAAGTCAAAAAGATGCTTTAATAGAATTATCAGATAAATACATACTTAGCTTTAATGAACTATTATAAATAAAAAAGGAATTGATATATCAATTCCTTTTTTCACTATTTTTAAGCTCTAGTAACTCCATATTTCTTTTCTAATTCTTTTACAACATCTAGATACTTTCTTTGTTGCATTTCTTGTAATAGCTTATTAACTATTTGAGGCTTAACTTCTTCAAATGCCATTTCTTTTCCTTCATTTTTATCTTCAACTTTTATTAAATGGTATCCAAATTGTGTTTGAACTGGTTCACTTACAACATTTATATCCAATTTGAAAGCTACATCTTCAAACTCAGGAACCATCATACCTCTTCCAAATGCACCAAGATTTCCACCTTCTTCTTTTGAAGGACAAGTTGAGTATTTCATAGCTGCCTCTTCAAAAGTTAATTCATTTGAATCTATTTCACTCTTAACTTTATCACAAAGTTCTTTTGAATCTACTAATATATGCTTAGCAGAAACTGTTGGTTGTTGAGTAAATTCTCCTTTATTATTGTTATAATAATTTAATGCATCCTCATCTGTAACAGTAACTTCTAATAATAATTTATTTAGTGTTAGCTGAGTTAATATATCCTTTTCTGCTTGTTTTACATTTTCCTTATATTCTTCTGTATCTTCTATATTTAACTCTTTGCCTAGCATATTGATTAATTCAAAAGAAAGCATTTGCTCTAATAATTGCTTCTTTGCCTCTACTGTTTCAAAATATGCTCTTTTATCAGCTGGGTATCTCATTATCATATTTTGTAAATCTGATTCCTTAATCTCTCTACCCGCTATGGTAGCTAAAATTTTATCTTCCATTGAAATATCTCCTTTATTTTAAATTTTAAATTTTAATCATTATTAATTATAACAGAGTTTATAATAAAATATATAAGTTGCAATAAATATTTATCTAATTAGTCTAAATTACGATTAAGATTCGCATTATTTGTTGATAATAATTATTAATGGTATTATAATTAAATAAAGCTTAAAAGGAGGATATTATATAATGGAAATAGGAAAATTAGCGCCAGATTTTACTCTTATGGGATCTGATGGAAAGGAACATAAATTAAGTGATTATAGAGGAAAAAAAGTTATACTATACTTTTATCCTAAAGATAATACACCAGGATGCACTACAGAGGCATGTGATTTTAGGGATAATATAGATAAAATAACAGATCAAAATGCTATAGTTCTTGGAATAAGTAAAGATAACTTAAATTCACATAATAAATTTATTGAAAAATTTAATTTACCTTTCATTTTATTAAGTGATGAAGATAAGATTGTTTGCGAATTATACGATGTTATCAAAGAAAAAAATATGTATGGTAAAAAAGTTTTGGGTATAGAAAGAAGTACATTTATAATTGATGAAAAAGGTTATTTAGTGAAAGAGTTTAGAAAAGTTAAAGTTAAAGGACATATTGATGCTGTCCTAGAAGAACTTAAATAATAAAATTACAGAGCATAATAAAAAAGCACTAACTAATGTTAGTGCTTTTTATTCTGGTGGCTCGACCAGGAATCGAACCAGGGACACGAGGATTTTCAGTCCTCTGCTCTACCGACTGAGCTATCGAGCCATATAACCTGGCAACGTTCTACTCTCCCACACAGTCTCCCATGCAGTACCATCGACGCTGTAGAGCTTAACTTTCCTGTTCGGAATGGAAAGGAGTGTTTCCTCTACGCCATCATCACCAGATTTCAGAGTGTTCTCTGAAAATTGCACATGAATTAATTTTAAGCCTGTTTTTATTGGTCAAGCCCTCGACCTATTAGTATCAGTCAGCTAAATATGTTACCACACTTACACCTCTGACCTATCA
>NZ_JADNKB010000012.1:0-128179 GCF_015555225.1 Clostridium sp. D46t1_190503_E9 | reverse complement strand
AAGTTTATTCAATTTCAAGTAAGCTTTATTGCCTTAAAAAAGTTAATTTCTTATTTTTATAAAGGGGCTCGCGTTTCGCGAGCCCCTTTTAAACCATTGATTTTACTTACTTAAAGACGTTTTTAAAATTAAATAGAAAATTTTCTCTATTATTCATATATTATATATTCGCAAAATGGGAAGCTTGAATTAGAAGTTCCAGTTTTATTGGCTAATATCAAAAATTATTTTTATACAGCCAATTTATTAAATTCAAGGTATTATCATATAATTATTGGAATTATTATAATAAATCAATAATATTATTTATTTAGAAAATTTGATGTAATTACTAAAAAAAGCAATGAAAGCGTTGACATAGTGGATAAATGTATATATACTGTAAATGAAAGTTAAATTATGTTTATTTTTGGCGTGTAATCTAATTAAATTTAGAGCATTAGCTGTGATAGAAATATTTTATTTATAAAAATTATTTATAAATAAAATAATTTTTAGCGCAGCTATTATTATTTTTAATATTAAAATTAATAATAAAATACAGATGAAAGAGGGATAAAATGTTAAGAGCAAAATTAAATTCTATTTTAGCAAAGGTAGTTGTAGCATCATTTATATTTACAACAACACCAACAACAGTTTTTGCAGATGTTATTAATAATCAAGATAAGAAAGTAGTAAAATTAAAAGTTGAATCACCAAGGGTAAGTCCAACACCACAATTAATAGAATCTTCAGGAGAAGGAACAGTTTTATCTAATAAAGTAAACATAATTGGACAAGACAAAGCAGATGAAGATGCTGTAAGAGAACTAATGGAATTTTTAAAAACTTTAGGTCTTGAAGTAAATACTGATTTTAATGATGAATCCACAACGATAATAATCGGAGAGGATGATGATAATATACAAGAAATGAATAATTTCTTATCTGAAATTAATAAAGAAGGAGCAGAATCTATTTCTGTGAATGAAGGATATGTTCTTGCTGCTAACACAAATGAAAATGGATCTATGACAATAGCTATAGAAGGTACTGATGAAGTTGGTACTTATTATGGAGTTAAAACTTTAAAGGAATTAGTACTTAATGTAAATAATCAAAATGTTATGCCTGAGGTTTATGTAAATGATTACCCTACTCAACATGTAAGAGCCATTGTAGAAGGGTTCTATGGAAATCCTTGGACACATCAAGATAGATTAGATCAATTTAAGTTTTATGGAGACAATAAATTAAATATGTATATATATGCTCCAAAGGATGATCCATATCATAGGGATCAATGGAGAGATCCATATCCACAAGAAGAAATGGCAAGAATGCAGGAGCTTATTAATACAGCTACTGAAAATAAAGTTGATTTTGTATTTGCAATTTCTCCAGGAAAGGATATAGATATAAATTCAGAAGCAGATTATCAGGCACTTGTTGATAAGTGTGAGTCATTATATAACATGGGAGTTAGAAGTTTTGCAATCCTTTGGGATGATATATTCACAGATGATGGAGTTGGACAAGCTGCTATAATGAACAGATTTAACACAGAGTTTGTTAAGGCAAAAGATGGTGTTAAACCATTATTAACAGTTCCAACGCAATACTGGGGAACTTCAATGTTTACTGATGGACAAGTTAAACCTTATACAAAAGGATTTGCTGAAAATCTAGATACTGATATAGAAGTTATGTGGACAGGTGAAAATGTTATGTCCGAAACAGTAACTTTAGATGATGCAGAAAAAGTAAATAATCTTTACAATAGAAAAATGCTTTTATGGTGGAACTATCCTGTTAGCGACTATAGAGTTGATAAGTTAGCTTTAGGACCAATATATAACTTAGGAAATGATTTAGATAGTAAGATTGGTGGATTTGTTATGAATCCAATGGAGTTTGCAGAAGCATCAAAAATAACTCTTCATACAGGAGCTGATTATGCTTGGAATACTGCAGCTTATAGCCATGATAAGGCTTGGGATAATGCAATTTCAGATTTAGTTGGCGAAGAGTTGAAAGAGAGCTTTAAGAAATTTGCTGATCATAGTACAAGACTTGATACTGGTAGAGAAGATGCTCCAGAAATGAGGGCTATAATGGATTCTTTCTGGGATAAGGTTGATAATAAACAAATTCCAGCTACAGAACTTGAGAGTTTAAAAGTAGGATTTGAATCAATAAAATCAGCAGTATCAGAAACTCAATCTAAGTTATATTCTGAGATGCTTGAAGAAGTAGCGCCTCAATTAGAAAAGCTTACTAATTATGCAGATGCAGCATCTACAGCAGCAGATATGGTTATCGCAATGCTAAAAGGTGATAGTAAGTTATGGTGGGAATTAAAGTCAAAGCTTTCATTGCAAATTGAAGTTTTAGATTCATCAAAAGCAATAATATCTGAAAAGGTATTAGATGATTTTATTAAACAAGCTAATACAAAGACAGACAATATGTATTTTGATGGTGTATTAAAGGAAGAAGTAAAAACATATAATTATCAAGCAACTACATCTGATAATCTTTCACCATTAAAGTTTGAGGAATGGTATAATGGTAAATCACCTTATGAACTTTCAAATATGTTTGATGATAAATTAGATACTGCATATAGATCATCAGGAAATATTAAATCTGGAGATGAAATAATAGTAGATCTAGGACAAGAAGAGTATATTAAAAATATTTATATGTTAATGGGAAGAACTTCAGAAGATAATATGATCATGAATGGAAATCTTCAAATATCTAAAGATGGTATTGAGTGGAAAACTATAGTTGAAGGAAATACATTCAGAGAAGTGTTTGAAGATGAAATTAATGAAAATGCTAGATATATTAAATATGTAGCAACGGAGGATCAAGAAAATCAATTATACGTAAGAGAAATTATGGTAAATAAAAACACTCATAGTGGAGTGAACTCTAGCGTAGATGCTAAGCTTTCATATAAAAAGAGTATAGCTGATAAAAATGAAATAAATTCAGTTGTTTTAGAAGAAAAAGTTAAATTAAAAACTGGAGATACAATTGAATTAGAACTTCCGGAATTTAAGTTTATTACTGGAGTTAATGTAAATAGTAATGCAAATGGAAGTATTGAATATACAGTAAATGGAATTGATTGGATTAAGCTAGGAGATAGCGAAACAATAAAGTTAGATAAAGCACAAGTTGTAAAGGCAGTTAGATTTGTATCAAATGAAGATAAAACATTAAAGAATTTTAGTATGGATGTAGTAATTGAAGGAAGAGGAAATCAATCAGTTGAAACAAATAGAAATGGTAGCGGAAATTATAAAGATTTAAATGCTATTATTGATGGAGATTTAGATTCAAGCTTTATTTCATCAGGTGCATTAAATGTTGGAGATTATTTCACTTTAGATTTAGGTGAAGTAACTAATGTAAGAAATATTCAATTTATAGGGGATAGAGCATATGGTGGAGATAGAATCCGTGATGGAAAAGTTGAATATTCACTAGATGGAACTAATTGGACAGAAATATATAATGGTGGAATTTCTGAACAATTTAGAATGCATGACTTAGATTTTAATGCTAAATATTTAAGAGTAACTGCAACAAAGGGAACTGATGCATGGCTTAGAATGTCTGATTTCTCAGTAA
The DNA here is from genome assembly GCF_015555225.1 of Clostridium sp. D46t1_190503_E9. Classification (NCBI taxonomy): domain Bacteria; kingdom Bacillati; phylum Bacillota; class Clostridia; order Eubacteriales; family Clostridiaceae; genus Clostridium; species Clostridium sp. D46t1_190503_E9. The sequence goes on along the minus strand of NZ_JADNKB010000012.1, from coordinate 124,552 downwards.
ATTCACCAGAAGCAGAAGTTATATTTGAATCAACTGCTAAACCATCTGATGATAATCATAGATTACCTAACTTAATGGATAATAATATTCAAACTTCATATATACCATCTAGAGATCTTGGTAGTGAAGATAAGCTAGTTTATAATATATTTGATGGTGCTTTAGTAAATAAAGTTGAAGTATTCCAAAGTGAAAAGACTATATCTAATGCTAAAGTTATTGCTAGAACATCAGATGATAGAAGAATAGAGCTTGGAATATTAGACAAAGGCTATAATATGTTTAATATGGAAAAGCCAGAAGAAGTTATATCAATAACTTTAGAATTCCAAGAAGGATCTGGAAAGCCTGAAATATATGAAATAGTAACTGAAAACTTTAGTTTAGAGGCTATAAAAGAGATTGCAAAAGCTAATTTAGTAACGGCAAAAGAGCTATTGACAAATACTGAAGGTAAATCAAATGAAGTTATTGAAGCCTTAAAGGTAGAAGTAGCTGAAGTTGAAAAATTATTAATAGACGGTGGATCAAGAGAAGAAATATTCTCAGCAAATAAGAAGCTTGAGGCTGCAATAAAAGATTTTACAGATTATACTGAAGAATCTAAGCCAGATGAAAGCCCAGAAGTTAAGCCAGAAGTTAAGCCGGAGGAAAATCCAGGAAATAGTGGTGGAGATACATCAAATGGTACTGAGGAGGATAAAAATAATAAACCAGGTAAGCTTCCTCAAACAGGTGGACCATCAGGATTATCAACAATGCTTTTAGGAATTACATCATTACTTGGTGGAGTAGTAGTTTATAAAAGAAGAAGAAAATAAAAACTTATAAATTAAATAAGAATAGAATCTAATATATGAAAAGCTATTATTACATTGCTTCACTTTGTAATAATAGCTTTTTTACTATTGTATATATCTCTAACCAGTTATCCACTCTTATTATATTTTTATTAATAGGATCTTTATTATAATTAGTGTTAATAAGCAAAACCTTAAAGCCTGCATTTGAAAGATCTATTGCGTTTGAATAATTATCTTCAATAAAAATATTGCAGTTTAATTCTCTAGCTTTATCTACTTTATAATGGCTACCTAAAAGATACAGATTATCATAGTAAATTGAGTTTTTTCTTAGGTATCCATGAGTTAGTAATGCAAGATTTTTCTCGCGTGCAGTTACAAAATAAATATTACTATATAAACTAAGTTCATTTATTACATATCTTACATGCTCTCTTATTTTCTGTTTGGAATGAAGTTCATACTTATACTTTTCATAAAATTCTAAATAACTTTCTTCACTTATATCTAAAACCTTAGAAATAGAGTATTCTGTGACTTCATTTTCTTTAATATTTGTTTTAAAGTATCTGTTACAAGGCTCAAGCCAATAGTATGCATCAGTTATAGTTCCATCTATATCTATGCATATATTAAATTTTTTCATTTTCTCACCTTCTTTATAATTATATTTCTATAATACTATTTAAAAGTTAATAAAGAATTAAAAATAAGTTAAATTATCAAATAAGTTAAAATAAAGTTATATAGTATTTTTAATAGTATAATTTATGACTTAATATTTTTATTTTGAAGTATGAATTTTAATTGATGTATTCAATAATGGTAAATAATGCTTACTAAATGCAATAGGATACTCATTATTTTTATATAGAGATTCTTCAATTAAATAGTATTGTTTCTCAGAGGGAATAGAGTGTTTTTTAGTTGCAAACTTGCCTGATTCTGAAAATTTAATATCTATTGAGCTACTACTACATTTATTATAAATATCATCTTCGATAAATTTTAGAAGACTATTAGTATCCTTTAAATCTATATCGAAATAAGATATAGTTTCAATAGGAATAATTGTATAAGTATATGCTAGAGCATTTCCATTACTCATATACCATCTATCAATATTCACTGCGGCAACAGTCTTTTTACCTAAAACCTCTATAAAATAATCGGATGGAGGTTCTATATGAAAATCCATTTCTACATGATCTATTTTAGCTTCTAATGATTTATATATAATATGTCCTAATTTTTCAAGTCCAATCTTTTTATTTTTTTGATTTCTTACTATAAAATTACCTTTTCCGCGAATGTTTTTTATTAAACCATCATCTTGTAATAATGATAAGGCTTGACGTAAAGTTGTTCTACTTACTCCTAACTCTTTAGCTAAATCAGGTTCTGAAGGAAGTCTATAATTATCTGGAAGGTCTTCTTCCTTTATCATTTTAAATAGTGTGTTGTATACTTCAACATATCTTAAATTTTTAGATTTTTTAATAATATCAGTATTAACCATAATAAAACCTCTCTCTATAAAAATAAACAAGTTTAATACAAGTTTATATTTACCTATTATAATATAATTATAGAATAAATTATCAAATTTTTCTAATAAAATATCAATAAAATACAATAGTGAAAACGTTGACCGATACAAGTGGATTGTAGTATTATAAATATATATAATAGACAAGTTTAAGACAACTTTAATGATGTATTATAATTTTAAATATGCTATAATTTAATTAATTAAGCTTAGGATTAAATAATTAAATTATAAGAAATAACAAATAATAAAAAATATATAATATATTTTTTATAGTCTTAAATAAAGAAGATTGGAAAGGAGTAATAACATGAAGAAATATAAAAGAATTTTTACTATTGTAATAGATTCATTAGGTGTTGGAGAAATGGAGGATGCAAAAGAATACGGAGATGTAAATGTTGATACTCTTGGTCATATTGCAGAATCAGTAGAGTCTTTTAATGTACCTAATCTTGAAAAAATGGGAATTGCAAATTTACGTCCAGTAAAGCATTTAAAAGCGCAAGAAAAACCATTAGGATATCAAATGAAAATGAAAGAAGCTAGTACAGGTAAGGATACTATGACAGGACACTGGGAAATTGCTGGTTTACACATTACTAAGCCATTCCAAACTTTTACTGATACAGGATTTCCTAAAGAACTATTAGATGAATTAATTAAAAGAACAGGTCATAATATAGTAGGAAATAAAAGTGCTAGTGGAACAGAAATATTAGATGAGTTTGGTGAACATCAAATGAAAACTGGAGATATGATTGTATATACTTCAGCGGATTCAGTATTACAAATATGTGGACATGAAGAAACATTTGGATTAGAAGAGTTATACAGATGTTGTGAAATTGCAAGAGAAATTACCTTAAAGGATGAATGGAAAGTTGGTAGAATAATTGCAAGACCATATGTTGGAGAAAGAAAAGGCGAGTTTAAGAGAACAAGCAATAGACATGATTATGCATTAAAGCCATATGGAAGAACAGTATTAAATGAGTTAAAAGACAATAATTATGATGTTATTTCTGTTGGAAAAATAAATGATATATTTGATGGTGAAGGAATAACAGAATCACATAAATCAAAAAGCTCAGTTCATGGAATGGAGCAAACATTAGAAATAATGGATAAAGACTTTGAAGGATTATGTTTTGTAAATCTAGTTGATTTTGATTCACTATGGGGACACAGAAGAAATCCACAAGGATATGCAGAAGAATTAGAAAAATTTGATGTTAATTTAGGAAAAGTTTTAGAAAAGCTTAAAGAAGATGATTTATTAATTATAACTGCAGACCATGGAAATGATCCAACATATACAGGATCAGACCATACAAGAGAGCATGTACCATTCTTAGCTTATTCACCTTCAATGAAAGGTAATGGAGTGCTAGGAACTTGTAATAGTTTTGCATCAATAGGAGCAACAATAGCAGATAATTTTGATGTTAAAATGTCTGAAGGTACTATTGGAGAATCTGTTTTATCAAAACTAAATTAGTTTAAATAAAGTTAATAAGATTTTTTATATAAAAAGTTTTATAATTATTAAACACACTTTATAAAAAACAAACTATTACTATTAAGGTTTTATAGTAATAGTTTGTTTTTATTAAATTATTCTCTTATTAATATCTTTTCTATTTCTGCGATATATAAAGTATGATAATCTTTGTCTGGATAGCATTGTTTTTCAATATCACCATCGATAAAGCATTGAGGTTCAAACTCTTGAGCATATAACTTTTTACAGATAATTGTAAGCTTTGCTTCTTCGAAAGCTGGAGTATTATCAATATAATTAACCGTTAAATTAGTTTTTGAAAGCTTATCCTCATCCCTCCCAGAAACTGTTCCTAAGTAGCTTAAATCCTTTTTGTAACTCTTATCGAAGAATGTAAGTGAAAATGTAGAAGATGCATCTACAAACTCTTTAGTAAATCTTTGAGGTCTTAGAACTATAGAAACTACATTTTTCCCCCACATAATACCAAAGCTTCCCCAAGAAGCAGTCATTGTATTAACTTTATTTTCTTTCTCAGCTGTAACAAGCATCCAGTCATGACCAATTAATTTAAAGGCACTTTCATTTAAATCTTCAGGTTTAACTTCTCTAAAATTACTCATAATATGTTCCCCCGTATTAAATTTATTAAAAATATATTATATACATTATTATACATGTATAGTTGGAAGTTGTATGCACTATAAATTTTAAAATATAATATTATTTATAAACAAGGAGTATATATTAAGTTAAACTTTAATGAAATAAGGTATTTAAAAGAAGAAATTTAAGTTTTTATGTTAAAGGTAAATAAAAGGAGAGTAAGATATAACTTTACTCTCGCTTTATAATAAAATTATTTAATTATCTTCCCATAATACATCTTGAGGCATTACTTCAAGGATAGTATCAAGTATTTCTATAATATTTTCTTTTTTTACATTAGAAGAAGATAATAGCTGCTTATACTTTTTACTTCCTCTTTGTCCTTGGAATAGACTTTGAAGTGGAGCAATCAAAGTATGAATACTGTTACCTTTTTCAAGTTCTTCTATAATATATGGAGTATAAGATTTTATAATTTCTCCTCTTGAAATAGGCTTTGTAGTTTGAGTGTTTTCATAAAGTTTATGGAAGTTAGCTAAAAGATAACAATCTTCATATGAAGCTCTTCCTATCATTACGCCATCTACTTTAGTAAGAGCCTCCTTAATTGAATCTAATGTTTTAAAGCCGCCGTTAATTTCTATATTTAAATGACTAAATTCTTTTTTTAATCTATAAACCATATCATAATCAAGTGGGGGAATTTCCCTATTATCCTTTGGACTTAACCCCTTTAATATTGCAGAGCGTGCATGAATTGTATATCTATCAGGTTTAGCTTTAGATACAACATCTAAGAATTCTAATAAATCTTCATATCCATTCATTATAATTTTATTATTTTTATCTTCTATAACACCAGTTCCGTCTATTCCTATTCTATGTTTTATGGTAACAGGCTTAGTAGTTGCTTCTTTCATAGCAGATAAAATTTCATAAACTAATTCTTTAGAAGACATTAGTGCTGCCCCCATTAAGTTACCAGAAACTCTATCAGATGGACATCCACAATTTAAATTAACTTCCGTATAATTATAATCATTGGTTAATTTAACAGCCTTATAAGCATCTTCAGGATTAGAAGCCGCAATTTGCAGTGCAACAGGGCCTTCTTCTTCTCTAAAGTAGAGTATTTTATCTCTATCACCGTTGATTATTGCTTGAGCTGTAACCATTTCTGTGTAAAGTAGAGCATCTTTAGTTAAAAGTCTTGAAAAATATCTAAAATGCCTATGGGATTTGTCTACCATTGGGGCAATACTAATTTTTGGAGTTTCAATATTTGAAATATATTTTTCCATCATTTGTTTCCTTTCATAGTTATTTATAAATTGAGAATTAGCCTTAATGATATGTATTAACTTTCCGATTTTCATATAATATCGAATACAATTCTAAATTTAAGATATCTAAGATGACTAAATTTTTATAACTCGCTGCACTCAAACAATAAAAATTCTTAACGCCATCTTAGCTATCTTAAATAAGAATTGTAGTTTCTCATTATAATAAAATCTCCAATTTAATACATATCATTAATGAGTCTAATATTTAATTTAACTGTGTAAAGTGGCAGAATATAATTTGGCGAAGATAAATAGACTGTGGAATAAGCCTAGTACTTCTTTGCATAGCTATTTAGCTTATGGAACATATCTAGTTATCGTAGCCTTTATATTCGCAATTAATAAAAAATATTCGCAAGTTATTTTTTATTATTATAGCATATGGGGGTAGCAAAATAGTAATGTAATTAAAGTAAAATATGATAGAATAGTAATTGGAATTAATATGGGAATGGTTGGTGATGGTCATGGTAATAACTACTTTAGTTGAAAATACTTCAATATCGAAAGAGTTTAAATGTAAACATGGGTTATCTTTATATATTAAAACGGATAAGCATAATATATTGTTTGATTTGGGCTCTAATGGATTGTTTATTGAAAATGCTATAAAACTTAACATCGATATATCAGATGTTGACATTGTTATTATATCTCATGGACATAAGGACCACGGAGGAGCTTTAAAACTATTTTTACAACATAATAGTAAAGCAAAAATATATATTCATAAAGATGCATTTAATAAGTATTATACCTCAGTTTTAGGAGCACTTAAATTTTATGTAGGATTAGATGATAGACTTCAATTTAATGAAAGAATTGTATTTACTGAAAATATATTTGAAGTTGATGAGAGTCTATGTCTTTTTTCAAATGTTCCAAAGAAATATGAAACAGCGAGTTCAAATAACTCATTATTTATTAAAATTGATGGCAAGTATTATAAAGATGACTTTACTCATGAGCAAAATCTATTGATAAAGGAAAATGATAAATATATATTAATTGCTGGATGTGCCCATAAGGGAATAGTTAATATAGTAGAAAAAGCAGAAGAAATAATGGCATCTAATATATCAACTGTTATTAGTGGATTTCATTTATTTAATCCAGTAAATAAAAAAAGTGAAAGCTTAGAATTTATTAGTAATATAGTTAAATGTTTAAATAATAAGGATACTGTTTTTTATACTTGCCATTGTACAGGAAATAAGGCATTTAATATATTAAAAGAAAATCTTAGAGATAAAATAATGCATTTATCTACAGGACAAGTTATAGAAATTTAATAAAAAAAAATCGTACCCTAAGTAGGTACGATTTTATTTTTTATGTGAATCAAATAATAGCATAGTTACAAATATAGCTAGTAATATTCCTCTAGCAATATTGAAGCCTATTCCCCCTAAAGCTAAAAAATCTATTATTACATAACCAACTATGTAAATAGCACAACAGATGATTGTCCAAATTATTTTGCCTTTAGTTGTTTTTGCAGCTTTAAATTGAAGCTTTCCACTATTTATTAAATATTTTGATAAGTAATTTAAAATTACACTAGATATAATAAATGATAATACAAGAGTTAATATATTAGCCAAATCTTTAGCTCCTTTCAAATTTATAGTAATATTATAACATTTATTATGAAAATTAAGTGTAATTTTATTTTAAACTTATAATAATTAGTTTTTCAATTCTAATAACATTTCATATTGGCCAACAAAATTTTGAAATCCAATGGATGAAAGCATTTTAATCATAGGTGTATAACTAGAATCTACATTAATAACAGATATCATATCTGATTTTGTATTTCTAATTAAATCCGTTATAATACTTTTTCCAACACCTTTATTTCTATATTTATTATGAACTGCAAGCTGTGGAATATCTCCGGTATTTTTATCAATAATTCCATAAGCAATAATTTTATTATTATCTTTCACTAATGAGAAGATGAAGCTATCTATAGTAGATCGTACAGAATCAATAGAATTTTGCCATGAAGGTGTGATATCCCAAAAATTCATTATTTCATTCCACTCTTTTTCACTTAATATAGATTTATTTTCAATATTATATATATTTGTAGGGAGGGAGGAGAAGTTATCTAATTTAAAACATTCAAATTCTCTTATAACTTTAAAACCTTGTTTTTTATACAATTCAAAAGCAGCAGTATTGTTTTTTAATACTTCAAGCAAATAACATTCTATATCATTTTTAATTAGTTCTTTTTTTAGATTATTAAACATTGTTCTGGTAATTCCTTGTTTTCTATATTCTTTAATAACACCTGTTCCTGTGTCATATACAGTTTTTTTATTATTCCAGACTCTGAGTCCGTTATAAATGAATCCAATTAACTTATCCTCTTTAAATGTGCCAATTGAAATTTTAGAATCATAACCTCTTCTTAAAAGCATGTTTTCAAATTTAGAAAGGGAAAGATCAAGATCTACTTGATAATCTGAAAAAGCCAATATAAATGCTTTATGCAAAATATCAATAGACGTATTTTCTAGAGTATTGTAGCTGCACATTTTAAAACCTCCTTAATATAATTACCATATTTTTGCTCTTTATATGAGTTTATCATAAAAAGTAAATTGTGGTATATAAAATAAATATTTATATTTGTAATTGACAAAAAAGTAACAATGAAATACACTTAAAGTAATATATGGATAAAAAATACATTTTTCTAGGACTAGTCCTTTATCAATTACATACTAAAAATTATTATAAAATATAAGTTAGTTCATATATATACCAAAAAATAAAATAATATAAAAAATATAGTTTGAAAATTAACAAATTATATCATGTTATAAAGTAAATTATTAAATTTAAAATAAAAATAATTATATTTGGGAGGTATTATATATGAAACTTAGTGGTAAGGTTGCTGTGGTTACAGGTGCTAGTTCAGGTATGGGAAGATCTATTGCTCTTTTGTATGCAAAAGAGGGAGCTTTTGTTGTAGCAGTTGCAAGAAGAAAAGAAAAGTTAGATGAATTAATTGAGGCTTCTAAGGACTATGAAGGAAAAATTATTACTATGCAAGGTGATGTTTCTAAAAAAGAAGATAATGAAAAAATGATTGATCTTGCTATAGAAAGATTTGGGAAAATTGATATTTTAGTTAATAATGCAGGGGTTATGGATGAAATGATGCCAGTTGCTGAAGTTCCAGATGAATTATGGGAAAAAGTAATGAGTGTTAATTTAAACGGTCCATTTTATGCTTGTAGAAAAGCTGTTAATTCAATGTTGAAGCAAGGTTCTGGAATTATAATAAACGTAGGATCTATAGGCGGATTAAATGGTTGTAGAGCAGGTGTTTCTTATACAGCTTCTAAATATGCATTATTAGGTTTAACTAAAAACATTGGATTTATGTATGCAGATAAAGGGATAAGATGTAATATTATATGTCCTGGTGGAGTAGAATCAGAAATTGGAGTAGGTATAAGTCATCCAAGTGAATTTGGATTCTCAAGAGTAAGACTTGGAATGGGGAATGTGCCAAGGTCAGGTTCACCAGATGAAATAGCTACAATTGCTCTATTCCTTGCTACTGATGATTCAAGTTTTGTAAATGGAACTGAAATTGTTGCAGATGCAGGTTGGACAGCATTTTAATAAACTATAGTAAAATTATAGTATACAGATGTCGAATATATAATATATAAACTAATTCCATATCCTTTTTTTATAATGAATTATAATTTAAGAGGAATTAAGTATGAGAAAATTTCCAACACATATAGTTATAGTAGATGGAATTATTGAAAATGATAATAAGGCTATATCAAATTTATTTTGATATAGCCTCTTAATATTTCCACAAAATTATCATATAAGTAGTAAAAATATTTAGCTAGTAAGTAATTATAAAATTTGATATTCTATAAGGAGAAAACGATATAACATAAAATACTATAAAATAAGTAAAATATATAAATTAAATGAGGGTGTGTTATGGAAAAATTAAGTCATGGATGTACATTAGATTGTTTTGATTGTTGTAAGTTTAATATTTATGTTGATAAAAATGAAATAATAAAAATTCAAGGAGATAAAGATCATCCGTATACTAAGGGATTTATATGTAAGAAGGGGTTAGCGCACTTAGATAGATTAAATCACAAGGATAGAATATATTCGCCAATGATAAAAATCAATAATGAATGGAAAGAAATATCCTTTGATGAAGCTTTAAATATTATGGCTGAAAAACTTGAGTATTACAAAAGTGAATTTTCATCAAAGTCTATACTATATTATGAGCAATATGGAAATGGTGCATTACTTAAAAGCATGGGCGATTTATTTTTTAACTTCTATGGCGGAGTTAGTAAATCTAAAGGTGGGCCTTGCTGGAGTGCTGGAATTAAAGCACAAACATTTAATTTTGGAGATGTAAAAAGTCATTCATTAGATGATATGATAAATAGTAAGACTATATTTGTATGGGGAAAGAATCCTGCCTTTACAACTATACATACAATGCAAAGTATAAAAAAAGCCAAGAATAATGGAAGTAAGATAGTAGTAATTGATCCAATATACACAAAAACTGCAGAAGTGTCAGATAAATATGTAAGAGTTAAACCAGGTGGAGATGGAGCTCTTGCACTGGCTATGGGCAAAATAATAATTGATAAAAATTTGTATGATAGAGATTATATAGAAAAGTATGTTAATGGCTTTGAAGAATATAAAAGTTATGTAGAAGGCTTAAGTCTTGAAAACCTAATAGAAATTTGTGGTGTAAGCAAAGACGATATAGAAGAATTAGTAATGCTATATACAAATAAATATTCTACTATTTTGCTTGGATATGGTATGCAAAAATATAAAAATGGAGGAAATACCATAAGCCTAGTAAATATTTTAGGAGCTATCACTGGACAAATAGGATTTACTGGTGGTGGTGTTAATTATGCCAATAAAGTTTATCCAAGTGTAATTGATTCAGATCCTTATAATAGCGAAAAATATTGTGAAAATAGATTTTTTTATGTGAGTCATATGGCGGATTTTATAAATGATTCATTAAGTGGAAAAGACTTTTATGATGATTATAAAGTTTATTTAAAAGATATTAGATTAAATGAGGATACTAAAAAATATAATATACCAATAAAAATGGCTGTAGTTACAAAAAGTAATTTAATAAATCAATTAGCCAACTTAAATAATCTAAAGAATGCCTTTTCAAAAATAGAATTTAAAGTATGTTTTGATATGTTTATGACTGATACAGCTAAGGAATGTGATTTGTTTATTCCAACTACAAGTACATTAGAAAGTGAAGATTTAATATATAGTTCTATGACAAGTCCATATATAATTTATAATGAAAAGGCTGTTGAACCTAAAAATGAATTAATGGATGAATATGAATTTTTTAAAGAACTTGCAAAAAGAGTTAAATTAGATAATTATCCATATGTTGATAAGCAGGAATATTTGTCAAAAGTTATAGAACCATTAAAGGAATTCAAAGAAGAAGTAAGTATAGAGTATTTGAAAAATAATTATTTTACAATTCATAAACCTGTAGCTTGGGAGGATAAAAAATTTAAAACACCTTCAGGGAAATTTGAAATATTTTTTAATAAAGATTTATATTTAAAAAATAAATTAGAAAATAGAAATAATAATAAATTAAGTTTTAAATTACTTACTAACCATAGTAGAGATACTTTATCAAGCCAACATATGATGGATGAAGAGGGAATATCTATTGCTTATATAAATGAAGATATGGCAAATAAGATATCTTTTAATGAAGATAAAATAGTTACTTTAAAGAATAATAATGGAGAAATAAGAGTAAAGTTAAAAATTGATAACATAGTATCCGATTACGTGATTTTAATGTATGTTGGATGGTGGACAAAACATGGAAATCCTAATTATCTAACAGATTCAGGAATATCTGATATAGGTGGACAAGTAACTTACAATGAAACTGAAGTTGAGATAGTGATGTAAAATATGCGGTTATTTAAAACTTACCATATTTATCATAATGAGGTTATAAAAGATAAATTTGACATTTGTTTATTAAATGTTTAATAATAAATATGAACAAATATTTAACAGTAATATAAACAAAAGATTAGCATACAGGGGGAGACATATGAAATTTTATAATAACTTAAAATTATCTACACGATTGACAATTTATTTCTTAAGCACTATTTTTTCAATGGGGGTAATTGGAATAATAGGAATATATAATATGCATAGTATTGATAAATCGGTGGATTATTTAAATAACAATACTATAAAATCAATTGACTCAATTAGTAAAATAGATAAAAATCAATTGATTATTTATAAAGATATACAATTACTAGTAAATTCAAGTGATAAAGGTAATTCAGATGAATTAATAAAAGAAATTACTAATGCTTCAGAAGAAAGTGAAAAGCAAATTGCAATATATGAAACGACAGTTGATGATGAGGATGAAAGAAATATTTTTAATGAGTTTAAAAATAATTTAAAGTTATATAACGAAGATGTTAAGAAGTACATAAATTTAATGGATAATGGAAATAAAAAAGAAGCAGAAATACAACATTTAGCTATTATTCAAGCAAGAAATAATATGGAAAATGAGCTAAATAAATTAATAGAGTTAAATGAACAATGGGCTAATGAGATAAAGGTTGAAGGTAAGGAAACTTTTAGTAATTCATTAAAGTTAATTATTTATATTATATTAGCATTATTTATATTTACAAGTCTATTTGCATTTGTTATGAAAAGTTCAATAAAAAAATCTTTAAGTAAGATAAAAGGATTATCTAATAGATTATGTAATTATGATTTGTCTTATCCTATTATTATAGAATCAAATGATGAGTTTGGAGAAATAGGACGCGATTTAAATAAAGCACAAGAAAATATTAGTGATTTAATAAAAAATATTATGAATAGTTCTCAGGATATGAGTGCTTCAAGTGAAGAGTTATCAGCTACAGTAGAAGAAATGACTGCAAAACTTGAAAGTATAAATGCATTAACAAGGGAAGTTAGTTCAGGAGTACAAGAAAATAGTGCAACAGCTGAGGAAATATCAGCAGCAGTACAAGAAGTGGATTCAAGTGTTAATATACTATCAAGTAAAGCAATGGAAGGCAGTAATAATGCAGTTGAAATAAGAAATAGAGCAACAAGAGTTGAAAAGGCTAGCAAAGTAGCTACTGAAAACACAAAAGAAGTATATAGTGAAATGGAAAAAGAAGTTTTAAAAGATATAGAAAAAGGAAAAGTTGTTGCAGATATTAAAGTAATGGCAGAAACTATTGCAGGGATAGCAGAACAAACAAATCTTTTAGCACTTAATGCTGCTATAGAGGCAGCAAGAGCAGGAGACCAAGGAAAAGGATTTGCCATAGTGGCTGAAGAAGTAAGAAAATTAGCTGAACAATCTTCAAAAGCAGTAGGTAATGTAAAGTTTACTATAGAAAAAGTACAAGAAGCATTTAAAAGTTTATCAGAAAATAGTAATAAGTTATTAAAGTTTATTGATGATAATATTGTTCCGCAATTTGAAACCTTTGTAGAGATTGGAGAGCAATATCAAGGTGATGGTATATTTGTAAGTAATATGTCAGAGGAACTAGCTGCAATGACGGAAGAAGTGTTAGCAACAATGAATCAAGTTAGTGAGTCTGTTCAAGGCATGGCAGATATGGCTCAAATATCGTCAGGAAACTTAGATGGAATAAATGAAAGTGTTTATGAATCAGCTAAAGCTATGGAACAGGTAGCTAATACAGCTCAAGCTCAAGCAGAGTTTGCACAGGATTTAAATGAAATGATTCAAAAATTTAAGGTTTAAAAATAGATTACTATACTTTAAATTATGTTATAATTAATAAGATATAGAATATAAAACTATTAAAGTAAAGTATAAAATTAGTATTTATATATGATTACTTTATTCTATGAATAGAAGGATTATTGATTATTAAAAAGTGTATCGAAAGGTACGCTTTTTATAATATATGAAATATAGTTGGAAGGAGATGAACCATGGTTATATCATATTTTAAAGACTTATTTGATGATAAAAAATTTCTAAAGAAAACTGTAGCAATTGGAATTCCTATAGCAATACAGTCACTTCTTAATACAACCCTAAATTTAGTTGATACCATGATGATAGGAACTTTAGGACAAAGTGCAATTGCAGCAGTTGGATTAGCTAATAAGGTGTTTTTTGTTTTTACTTTACTATTATTTGGTGTTGTTAGTGGATCTTCAATATTAACTGCACAATATTGGGGGAAGAGGGATGTGAAGAACATAAGAAGAGTTCTTGGCATATCTCTTATTATAGGGCTTTCTGGAGCTATTATTTTTATGCTAGCAGGACTTTTAATACCAAAGTTTGTTATGAGAATTTTTACTCCAAGTGAAAATACAATAGCTGTTGGAGCATCTTATTTAATCATAGTAGCCTTAAGTTATCCTTTAACCGCAATAACAAATTGTTATATTTCACTTTTAAGAGCAACAAATAAGGTTAAGGCTCCGGTTTTTATAAGTATAGTAGCTATTGGAGTTAATGTAGTACTAAACTATACATTCATATTTGGTAATTTTGGAGCACCAAGATTAGGGGTTCAAGGTGCTGCAATAGCAACTGTTATTGCTAGATTAGTTGAATGCTTATCTATTTTAGCTATTGTGTACATAAGTAGAGGACCAGCAGCAGCTAAAATAAAAGAGCTTATTGACTTTAATAAGGAATTTATTAAAAAGTATTTTATTACAGTATCACCTGTTATAGCTAATGAATTTATGTGGGGACTAGGAGTTACTATGTATTCGTTAGTTTATGGAAGAATGGGAGATGAAGCTGTTGCATCAATTACAATAACTCAAAATGTTGAGCAAATATGTATTGTTTTATTCCAAGGACTAAGTTCTGCTACTGCTGTTATTTTAGGAAATGAATTAGGTGCAAATAAGCTAAAAGATGCAGAAAAACATGCCAAGAGTTTCTTTGTATTACAATTGTTATTAACAGTAGCTATGGGATTAGTATGTATTATTATAAGAACTCCATTAATTAAACTATTCTCGGTTCCAGATAATATAGCATTAGATATAACTAGGTGTTTGACTGTATTTGTATGCTATTTACCATTTAGAATGTTTAACTTAGTTAATATTGTAGGTGTTCTTAGAAGTGGTGGAGATACAAAGGCTTCTCTACTTTTAGATATCACAGGTGTGTGGTGTGTTGGAATACCGATGGCTTTCTTTGGAGGAATTGTTTTAGGATTACCTATTTATTATGTTTATGCAATGATAACACTCGAAGAGGTTTATAAGTTTATATTAGGTTTTAGAAGATATAGACAAAAGAAGTGGCTTAAAAATATAGTTGGAGCTTAGATATTAAAAGTAGTATTTAGTTGAAAATATACTTTAATAGTAATAGTAGAAGTATCAAGGGATTCACATTGTTTATTGTTCTTTGTGTTATATAAGCCTTTAATAGTAATAATAGAAGTATCAAGGGGGCTTTTAGTTGAATTTAAAAGAAGTTCATACGTCTAAACTTTTTAGAAATATAAGAGAAAAGGTGCCTAGTCATGAAATAACATCTGAATCTTTAAGGTTAGGAATACTTCTTGCAATAGTAGGAGGATTTTTAGATGCTTATACATTCATATGTAGAGGCGGTGTTTTTGCTAATGCTGAAACAGGAAATATTGTACTAGTTGCACTTGGAATTACAAATAGAGATTATAAAAGTGTTTTTATGGCTGCACTCCCTATTTTAGCATTTGTAGTAGGTGTGATAGTCACAGAAATAATAAGAGAAAAATCAATAAAGAATTACAAAGGATCATCAAGGTCTGAAAAGTTCATTTTAATTATTGAAGCAGTTGTGCTTTTTATAATTGGATTTATACCAAATACTGTGCAACACATATTTGTAACTACCACTATATCATTTGTTTCATCAGTGCAAATTTCATCTTTTAGAAGGTTAGTTGATTCCCCATATAGCACAACTATGTGCACAGGGAATTTAAGAACAGCTTCACAAGCTGCATATTTAGCAATAACTAAAAATGATAGAGTGGCATGCGCAAGATCAATAAGATATATAATAGTAATTCTTTCATTTTTAGTTGGCGCATCTTTAGGTGGAATATTAACTGTAAATTTTGGGGTTAAATCAATTTGGACATGCTCCATTATACTAATTATTTCAAAAGTTTTATTTAGTATAGATGAACATAGATTAATTGAAAAGATGCATAATTTTGGAAAATGATTTCAAAATAATTAATTATTGAAATTATACTAATGTTTGTGTATAATACGAATATAAATTAAGAAATTCTCGTATATCATCGGTAATATGGACCGAAAGTTTCTACCTGCTAACCGTAAATAGGCAGACTACGAGGTATTGAATTTGAAAAAGAAATTATTATAAATTGATTTGTATTATAAATTTATGATTTTATTTCTATTTTTTAAGACGACACCTCGATTACGAGGTGTTTTTTATTATTAAAAAAATGGAGGATAAAATCATGGATAAAGTAAAAGTAAGTGATGGGATTAAGCTAACATATGGGGTTGATGATAATCCATCAATATCAGAAAAAATACTATTTGGAATTCAGCATATATTTGCTGCATTTGGTGGAATAATAGTTGTTCCATTAGTTATATCTAGTGCATTAGGGTTTGATGCTAAAACAGGAACAGCATTAATAAGTGCATCAATACTTGCAGCTGGTATTGCAACAATAATACAAGCTAAGGGCATAGGACCAGTAGGTTCAAAAGTAGCTTGTATAATGGGAACGGACTTTACTTTTGTATCACCATCTATTACAGTTGGATCAGTTTTAGGATTACCAGGAATAATTGGAGCTACAATTCTGGGGGCAGTTTTTGAAGTAGTGCTTAGCTATTTTATAAGGCCATTAATGAAGTTATTTCCACCACTAGTTACAGGAACAGTTGTATGTTTAATTGGGTTAACATTATTACCTGTATCAATAGATTGGGCTGCAGGGGGAAGTGGAGCTGCAGATTATGGTAGTATAAAAAATATATCAATTTCAATGCTTGTACTTATTGGAACATTATTACTAAATCGTTATGGAAAGGGAATGCTTAGTAGCGCATCAATACTTATAGGAATGATTGTTGGATATGTTGTGTGCATTCCACTCGGATTAGTAGATTTTACAGCAGTTAAAGAAGCAAGCTGGATTTCATTACCTAAGATATTTGAATATGGAGTTACCTTTGATTTAAAAGCACTTATAGCATTTATTCCAGCATATTTCGTTACTGCAATTGAAACTGTAGGATGTTTAAAGGCAGTAGGAGAAGTTTCAGAAGTAGATATGACTGACAAGCGTATAGGAGCTGGCGTATTATCAGATGGTATTGGAAGTATGATAGGTGGAGCTGTTGGTACATTACCGAATACTACATTTAGTCAAAACGTTGGGTTAATACCTTTAACAAAAGTAGCTAGCCGTTATGTAGCAGTTATGGCAGGTATTATATTAGTTATATTAGGATTTTTACCTAAACTTGCAGCAATAGTTAATAGCATTCCACAACCTGTTTTAGGAGGAGTTGGAATAGTTATGTTTGGAACTGTTGCAGCAGCAGGAATAAAAACATTAAGTAAAGTACAAATAAATGAGCGTAATCTTTTAATAATAGCTACATCTATTGGATTAGGGCTTGGAGTAACATTTAGACCAGAGTTTATTGCACAACTACCAGAAGGATTAAAAATGATTTTTGCATCAGGAATATCAACAGGTACAATTACAGCATTAGTGTTAAATATAGTTTTAAAAGAAGATAAAGAAGAAATAGAAGCTTCAGATGAAACTGATGTAGAAGCAGCATAATATATGAATGCTATATTTTGTAAAGCAAAATAGTGAAGGAGTGGGAAGTGAAAGAGTTTAGGAAAAAAAACTTAATGGATTTTTTATAAAGGGTGCATTGCACTTGATTTTTTAGTTTTGAAGAGCAAAACAACCTTAATTTTTTCACTCTTTCACTTTTCACCAATAAATTGCTTCGCAATTTACAACTGTTGTTCCTCCAAGAGATGATTAATTGTTAAAATGAACTTTTTAAATATACTTTATTAAATATACAAGCACATAGTAGTATTACTGAAAATACAAATAAATAATTAGATATTTTACCTAAGCTATTTAGTATTTATTGACCATATTATCTCAAATAATTAATTATCTTTAATCGTAGATCCCTTGAAAACTAAAAGCAACTTTCAATTCTTCATTTTCTTTTGTAATATCAAGAACAATATATCGTCTATCTTTACCTTGGAGTTTATCATAAACTACTAGTGATCTTTTTACATCTCTATATTCATATTCTAATATTAAGTCTCAAGCTTCCTTAACTTTTAAAGTATATAATGACGCCTTTGTATTAGTATTTCCCTTTAGTTTTTTTACAATATAGTCAGTACTTTCCTCACCATTATTGGTAAGTTTTAAGTTAAATAATGTTTCACCGGTATGATTTTTAACAATTGTTATTTGCATAGATTCTTAATAATATGCAGCCATTTTTCTATCACCAAATCATATTGATTTTTTTCGAAAGATTTAAATATAAATTTTTCAGAAGAAATAAGTTTACTTATTTTTACAAGGATTTCTATTATTTTAGTCCATTTTTTACATGTAGTCTATTAATACTTATAATAATTATTATTTAATAACAAAGAAATAAAAAATACAAAAAAGATAAAACAATATATTAACATATTCACATTTTGAATAACATATTATTAGATATAATTTAATTTTTAATTTATAGAACAATTTAAATTTTATTAAGATTATGGACTGATTTTTTGGAGGTGAACATATGAATAAGAATATACTATTAAAAAGTATAGTTGTTTTATCAATTGCTTATTTATTTTTAGTTACTATTAATAAATCTTATGCAACATTTAGAAGTACTGATTATACAGTAAATAAATTTACTACGGCTGATTTAAAAGGAGAAATAGAAGAGGAGTTCCCTGATGATATTAAGAATTGGGATGATCCACTAACTAAAGAGGTTAGGTTTTCAAATACCGGAACTATAGGCATGATGCTTAGAGTAAACTATCTTGAAAATTGGAGTAATGTTGATAATCTTGGAAACACAATTTATTTAAGCAATATTATAAATGGTGAAGAAGTAGCAATAAAAAATTGGACGCCATTTTGGACGAATGAATGGACATTAGGAAATGATGGTTGGTATTATTACAATTTTATTTTAGAACCTGGTAAAGATACTCAAACTATATTAGATTCAGTAGGTTTTAATAAAAAATTTGAAACTGAATATAAAGAAGCAAAATATAATCTTACATTTAATATGGAATATGTAAACGCAGATTATAATGCTGTTAAAGAAGTTTTTGGAATGAATGCAAATATTCTGGAAGATGGAAGAATTGAATGGACAAATTAGAAATAAATTATACAATAACATTCAATATTGATAATGCAATGCTTTAGTAACACATAGGATTATTAATATTATAATAATTTTTTTCAACTATTATAATAGAAACTTTTCTTGAAAATTTAAAGGTTATATTTAAAAAAGTTACAATGATTAACATAATGATTATTTTAACAAATAACTATTTAGCAGGAATATATTATAAACAAAAAGAAAATTGTAGCATTTTTAGTAGATTCTATATTAACAATTGGATAAATTGGGGAAACACTATCTTGTTTTACATATTCAAGTGCAGCAAAGAAATGAATTTTCAACTAGAAGAACAGATGAACTAGTGATGAAAATAGTTGTATAGAAGTTATAGAAAACTTTAATCCAGAAGATGCTGAGAATATCATTAACAAAGGAGGAGCTTCATTATAAAATAATATATTTGCTGATTAAAAAAATGATGAATTAACATTAGTAAAAAGAGTTATAGCTATTGAAGTTTATTTTGTTAATAATAAAATAACTGTTAATGGAAATGAAATAGAAATTTATAATGGAATATATCACTATTTGATAAAAGTATATTCCAATTAAAATTAGTATTTAGAATTAAGTTTTAAAAGGTGATTACATGAATAAAAAACTAAAAAAGCTGTTAGCTATTTTTTTGTTTACTACTTATATTTTTTCAATGAATGTGTTTGCAGAAAATAATAATATTTTAGCACTTACTTATAAAAATATTGATAATATTTTAGATGAAAATAAAACTTTAAATGATGAGATTACTAATAATCAAGTTACTGAGAATCAAGATTGTGAGAATCAAGTGGCTGAGGATCAAGCTACTAATGATCAAGACACTGAGGGTCAAGATACTAATGATCAAGACACTGAGGATCAAGATACTAATAATCAAGCTACTGAGGATCAAGATACTAATGATCAAGATGCTGAGGATCAAGATACTAATGAACAAGACACTGAGGGTCAAGATACTAATGATCAAGATGCTGAGGATCAAGATACTAATGATCAGGATGCTGAGAATCAAGCTACTAATGATCAAGATACTGAAAATCAAGTTACTAATGATGCAACCTTAATAGAAAATCTCCCTAATATAGAATCTACAGAGTCAAAAGCTGAAAGTAAAGCAACAATAATAACAATATCAACAGAAGATGAATTAAAAAACATGAAACCAACTAGTGATTATGAATTAGCAAATGATATAACATTAAGTTCGGATTGGATACCGATTAAGGAATTTTATGGAAGTCTTAATGGTAATGGTCATACTATTTCAAATGTTTCAATAAATATAAAGGGTTCTGATAACCTCGGGTTTATTAATAAGCTTATGGGAACCATAGAAAATATTATATTTCAAGATGTAAGTATAGATTCTTCTATAATAAATAGTAGTAATAAAATTACTTCTATTGGTAGTAATTTGGGAGCGGTTGCAGTATATAATTATGGAAATATAAATGAAGTATCAGTAATTGGTTTGCATATGGTTGGAGCGAGGTATATGGGAGGAATATCAGCATATAACTATGGTACCATATCTAATTCACTAGTATCTATGCAATCTTGTGGAAAAAATCGTGGAATTTATTCTTATAATATAGGTGATTCGATATTAGATGAAAGAGATTTGAATGGAACTAAAACTGCAAATTTTGGTGGACAATATATTGGAGGAATTGTTGGATTAAATATTAGTAAAATTATTGGGTGTATGGCTAATGTAAATATTTTATTTGGACAATATATTGGGGGAATTGTTGGAATGGCTGAGTCTGGTAAAGTTACAAGTAGTTATGCAACTGGATATTTATCTGGATGGCATGATGTAGGAGGAATTGCGGGTGTTGTGGGAGGTGATAGTAATTTCTATAATATTTATTCATCAGTTGAATTAGATGGTTATGGTGAATATAAGCATGTAGCTGCAATAGGACACTCTAATACTGGAGATATGGGAATACACATGAAAAAGTCATATCAAGACATCCAGATGGGAACAGGAGGATCTAACTATTTAAATGCGGTCGGTCAACCTGGACTTGAATTATTATTAGGATATCCAAATGTGTTTTTTGGAAAATTAGACATCTTAGAAGGTTTATTAACTAAAGATATGATCTATAATAATTGGAATCCAGGAGGAGATATACCTTGGACAACTATAGATGGATATTATCCTCAATTAGAGCATTTTGCATTAAATGAAAACCCTATAATTAGAAAAGCTTCTGCAAACAGCGTTCAAGCAGTAGTTCTATCTACTCCTGATGATTTTTCTTTAATTGGTAAAGCAGATGTATCATCTAAAACCTTAACAGATGAGTTATGGAATCAAATAGATACATGGAAATATGTAAGATATCCTTTTTATATGTCTCCTAATAATATAGGTGATTTTGTGAATGATTGGAAAGTCCTGGAACAAGGTAACTATATCGAAGAAGAAATAATTGATATAAATAAAACAAACAATAAACAATATTTAGGGGATTTTACATCTAATGAGATAACAAGAGAAGTAATAGGAGTATCAACCAATGATAATAGTAATAATATATGTAAAAAAATCATTTTATATGGAACAGGAAATGCTTTAAATATAAATAAAACCGTAAATGCTACTTCTGCTGAAAAAGGAAAAGAACTAGAATATACAATAACTGTAACAAACGAAGGGATTCTTCCTATAATTGATGTTGATGTAATAGATATTATGGCCATAGATTACAATATAGATAAGTTAAAAATTTTATTTGATTATTTAATCAATAGTAATATAAAGGATTTTAAAGATAAGTATTATGAAGTTTATTATAATATGGCAATAACAAATGCTCAAGATGTTCTAAATTTAAATTCACCTAGTGACCAAGATATTAAAAATGCATATTCAACTTTATTAAATGCTATTAAGTACTTGAATATAAACATTAATAATACATTAGAAGGTTTATCCTATCAGCACTTAGAAAATATAGCTGAACTAAATGTTAATGAATCTAAAACATATATATATAAAGTTTTAGTTCCAGAAAATCAAAATGGTGGCATAGAATATTATAATGTTGCTATAGCTAATAGTGGTAAATTAATTGATAATGATGATAAAAGCTTATTTGTTCCTCAAAATCAATTAGGATTAATCTCAATTACTAAGGAAGTAGCTAATAATGTAAATAATGATAAATTTACAATTTACGTAAAGGGTGATAAATTTGAAACTTATATTCAACTTGCTGATGGAGAAACTATTCAATTAGAAGTACCATATGGCACATACATGATAACGGAAATCCTTTCTAAAGATTATAAGTTTTTAAATGCAACATATTTCTATGAGGATAATATTAGCCATAATATGTATAATGGAGATAAAGTATCTATTAGTGAAAATAATAATTTAATAAATGTAAAATTTATTAATGAGTTTAATAAAAAGAAATATTTTCATGGTTCATCTAGTAAAACAAATATATTTTCATAAAAATTTGATAAAATCATAATAAAAAAGTGATTTAAATAAAAAAGAACCTATAAGGTAGACACTTGTAAAAGAGATCCTATCTATATAGGTTCTTTTTATACATTTAGTTGCAGAATACAATAAAAATATCTTAGCATTAGGAGTACCATTGTTAATAAATATATCATGATTACTTATATAAAGAATAATTAGTTATTATAATGAAATTTAATTATATATTTTATATAATTAAATTGTGTTAAATTTGGGAATTTAGGGGGAGATAAGATGAAGAGTATTAGCAAAACTTTAAAAATTTCTATTACATTAATAGTTATATCTTTAGTATTAACAATTTTAATATCAGAGAAATTAAAAGTAGATAAACCTGTGTTTATAAAAAATTATAAAGAAGTTGAAATTATAGAAAGTGAGGGAAGACTTTCAATTTCAGGTTTTGATATAGAATTAAAATACATATCAAATATAGAGGATAAAAGAAAGGTAGTATATATAACTTTTAAAGAAGCACCAGAATTGAATTTTTATGCAAGTGAAACTAATTCCATGGGATTAATGAGTTTTTACGATTATAGCAATGATAATGTTGAAAGACATGGTAGATATGGAGTTCATACAGTTTTCTTAAGTTTAAACCATGAAAATTTTGAGTATGATTTAAATAAGGAGCTTGAGTTAGGTGAAGCAACTATAACTTTTAATGATGGACTTATTATGGATGTGGATTTAGGAAAAATACTGTTGCATAAATATAGTGATGAGAAAACTCCACTACAAGATTCAGGGGTAGAGGGATCAAGTGATGGAAATAGTAGGAGTATATTTTGGGCCACTGATTATATAATGATATCAAATGTTTATTCACCATTGTTTGAGGAAGCTAAGGATTTATTTGATTTCAATATAAACAAATTAGGAAGTATGAATAAAAAAGATTTAATTTATAACAAAAATGAAAATCTATTTTTTAGTTTTCAATTTTATAATATAGATGACATAGAGAAAAAGCTCTGTAGTTATGAAATAAAACCAGTTATTTATTTTGTTGATAGAAGTGGAAAAGAATACGAAAAAAGAGTATACAACACCTTCGATTATAAACCGTACTTTAGCTTTAGTGATATTTATAAATATCTAAAAGTAAAGGAGGAAATATAAATGCTTAATGGTTATAAAAAGATCTTTTGGGGAATGTTTTTTACAGCTTTTCACATTAATTTAGGGTCAATTCAGTTTTTACCAAACTTTATAGCAATATTGATTGTATCTTCAGGAATAAGAGAAATATTAATTGATAATGAAAATGCTTCACTTAATCTATCATTAAAATTAAATAATATAAGTGCCTTTGTTTCTTTTATTATTTTTATATTGCCATTTCTGGGAATTGATACTTCATCTAATAATATAGTTTTAACTGAAATATGCTTTAATGTAGTAAGTATATTGGAAATTATAGTTATAGTAAAGCTTTTAGAAGGAACATCACAAATCTTATCTGAAAAATATAGCGATAGCTTAGGAAAAGAATATAGAAATAAAGCAATAAAGTATCTTTGGTTATATCCAGTAGTAATAATTGTAATTAATTTTAATTTTATATTTATGTCAGAAATGATAGAACTAGTATTAGGAATATATGCATTAATAATAAAATTGTGGATAATGCTATCATTTAGAAGATTATATAAAAGGGAGTTATAAATATCTAAATAAATTTATAAAAATTAACTAATAATACTTTTATAGAAATATGGAGGTGTTATTAATGATTAAAGATATATTAGATGAATTACAACTTAAAAATTCTGAAAATCTATCTCAACATAATTTTGAAAGAAATACAGCATTAGGAATGAATAGGGATTTGGATAAATTAAAAATAAATGATGATATTTCTAATGAAGATATAATAATTGATGAGTATTCATCAAAAATAACAAATGCCTATGTAGAGCTTAAAGATGTTGTAGAAAATAAGGACAAATATGAAATTTCGGAAGATGATAAAAATAAGGTTGATTTAAATTCATTAATATTAAATAAAAAATAAATATATAGGTTAAAAAAAGATAGTTCTTCATTTTGTAATGAGGAACTTTTTTTATTATAAATTAAATTTTAAAAATTTGTTATTATAGATTTTTTTGATTTTTTATTGTGTATATATAAGTTTACTTTGAATAGAAATAAAGTGATGGAATAAGAAAAGAAATATATGACTACTTTTCTTATAATGGACATTTAAAAATCTTTTAAGATTAATTTAAGGTAATAATGATATTATTTACTCAATGAAATTGTAGGAGGAAAATTTATGAGTAAAAAACTTATTGCTATATTATCAGTAATTTCCTTATGCATAGGAGTTACTGGTTGTACAAGTAAAAAAGCTAATAATAACGAAACTTCCATAAGTAGTGAAAGTATAGAAAATATTAATGCTAATATAACCTTAGGAGAGAATATATCTGTAGAAGGAAATGGAGTAGTTGTAGAAGAAAATAAAGTTATAATAAATTCAGCAGGAACATATAGTATTTCAGGAACTTTAAGTGATGGAGAAATAATAGTAAATGCTGGAGATGAAGATAATGTAGAACTTATTTTAAATGGTGTTAATATAAGTTGTTCTAATAGTTCAGCAATATATGTTAAAAATTCTAAAAATACATATATAATTTTAGCTGATGGAACAGAGAATCAAATGACAGATGGAGAAAATTACGTGTTTGATGATGAATCCACTGATGAACCCAATGCTACAATTTTTAGTAAATCTGATTTGTTTATTAATGGTGCAGGATCTCTTATAGTAAATGCTAATTATAATAATGGAATAACAAGTAAGGATGATTTAGAGATAGGAGATGCAAATATATCAGTAACTTCTGTACATGATGGTATTAGAGGAAAAGATTCTATTACAATAACAAGTGGAAATATAACTATAAATTCACAAGGAGATGGAATGAAATCTAATAACGCAGAAGATGCAGAAAGAGGATATGTATTAATTCAAGGTGGAACTATTAATATAACATCAGGTGAAGATGGAATACAAGCAGAAACAAATGCTACAATCACTGGAGGAGACATAACTATTAAATCAGGTGGAGGAAGCGAAAACAGCAGTAAAACTAGCAGCTCATGGGGAGCATGGGGAAGTCCTAAGGGCTTTGGAGCTCAAGAAACAACAGTAGAAGAAACTGAAACAGCAAGTGCTAAGGGAATAAAAGCTGTAGTAGGAATAAAAATTGATTCTGGAAATATAAAAATTGATTCATCTGATGACTCAATACATTCTAATGGTAGAGTAGAAATTAATGGAGGTAGCATTAATGCTTCATCAGGTGATGATGGTATCCATGCAGATTCTGTAATAGATATAAATAATGGAGATATTAATATAGCTAAATCTTATGAAGGTATAGAAGCTGAAACTATAAATATAAATGATGGAAACATAAAAGTAGTTGCAAGTGATGATGGTATTAATGCAGCAGGTGGAAATGACGGATCTTCAATGAATGGAAGACCAGGACAAAATAATTTTGCTTCATCAGGAAATGGAATAATCAATCTTAATGGTGGAAAAGTTATTGTAGATGCAAGCGGAGATGGTATTGATGCCAATGGGTCAATATATATGAAAGATGGAGCTGTTATAGTTAATGGACCTGAAGATAATGGAAATGGAGCTTTAGATTATGATGGAAAGTTCGAAATTTCAGGTGGACTTTTAATAGCAGCAGGTGGAGCAGGTATGGCTCAATCACCAAGCACAACATCAACACAAAATTCAGTTAATATATTTACAAGCTTATCAGCAAATACATTATTACGTGTTGAAGATGAAGGTGGAAATGAATTAATAACATTTGCACCGAGCAAAAATGTACAATCAATAGTTATATCATCACCCAATATCAAGACAAATGGAAATTATAAAGTTTATACAGGAGGAGAATCAACTGGAACATCAAGTGATGGATTGTATTCAGAAGGAGCTTACTCAGGAGGAACTGAATTAGAAAGTTTCACAGCTTCAAGTGTAGTAACAACTGTAGGTCAATCAACTGGAGGCTTTGGAGGTCCTGGTGGAGGAAGAATGCCAGGTCAAGGCGGTGGTATGAGAGGGCAAGAAGGAATACCACAAGGAGAAATGCCAGAAAGACCTTAATATAAAGTTTATTAAAGGATGTTATCTATAAATAAGTTAATTGTTTATAGGTAATATCCTTCTTATTTATGTTAATAAATGAAAAGGATAGAGTAAGTAGTTACTTAATTAAAAAATATAGTAACTACATAGTGCAAATAATTATGAATTTTATTTTATAAAGAATACTATTGACAAACTAAATGATAGAGTATAATATTCTTTATATGAACAATGTTCAATTTGAATTTCAATATATAAAATATAGTCGAAATTAAAAAATAGAAGTTTTAAAAATAAGCTCATAGCTTATTTTAGATAGATGTTTTTCATAAAAAATATAAATATATATTTTTTTATTATATATAAGATTTTAATACAAATGGCTTCTATAAAAATGTAAATATATATTAATATTCCCACTTAAATAAAGTGGGAAAAAATATAATTCAATATGAACAAAGTTCATATTATAAAGGAGGAATTTTTATGAAAATAAGAAAGGAAAAGCTATTAATTTTAGCAAGTGCAGTATGGCTTATTGCAGGTTTTAATATATTGCGAATAGGATTTATAAGTTATGTAAGATATATCACTTTCTTGAACTTAATTCTTTCAATATTAGTGTTCGTGTTTTTTTGGTTCATAGTTTTTAATAAACTTGTTACAAAACATACAAATAGAATTCAAAACTATAAAGAAGAGATGCAGTTTGTTTTGAAATTTTTTGATATAAAATCATTTTGTATAATGGCTTTCATGATGACATTTGGTATTGGGATAAGAGCTTTTAGCCTTGTTCCAGAAGTGTTTATTGCTGTTTTCTATTCTGGTTTAGGTTGTGCATTATTTGGTGCTGGAATTCTATTTGGTTATAACTATTTTAAGCTTGAAAGAAAAATACATAAAGAATAAGGAGGAAAATTAAAATGCAAGCAATTATGGAAACAACATTTGATGTTGTATATCTAATTACAGTAGTTACTTTAGGAATCATAATGATTATGAAAAACAATGGAAAAAAACAATATCTTTTATTTGGGGTTATGGCAGTAACATTAGGGGTAGGAGACTCATTTCACTTAGTTCCAAGAGCAATTGCACTATGTACTACGGGACTTGAAAATTATACATTTGCATTAGGAATTGGTAAGTTTATAACTTCAATAACAATGACTATATTTTATATACTACTTTATTATGTATGGCGTTTACGTTACAAAATTGAAGGGAAAAATGGAATGACATTAGCTATATACTTATTATCAATTACACGTATTATCTTATGTTTATTTCCGCAAAATGGTTGGACAAGCATAAATGCACCTTTAAGCTGGGGAATTTATCGAAATATACCTTTTGCTTTATTAGGAATATTGATAATTATTCTATTTTATAAAAGTGCAAAAGAAAATAATGATAGAAGTTTTCGTTTTATGTGGTTAACTATTGTATTGAGTTTTGCATTTTATATACCTGTAGTATTATTTGCAGATACTATTCCATTAGTAGGAATGTTGATGATTCCAAAAACTTGTGCATATGTTTGGACTGTATTAATAGGATTTAATAGTATGATTTCAAGGAGGTAGTTTTGTATGAAAAAGATATTAAATATTTCATTTATCTATTTTTTACTAGCAATGATAGGTGGAGTTTTTTACAGAGAATTTACGAAAATTATAGGATTCACAGGGCAAACAACATTGGGATATATACACGTACATTTAATAGTATTAGGTTCAATACTATTTCTAATTATAGCTCTATTTTGTAGAGATACAGAATTATTATATAACAAAACTTTTAAAAAATTCATGGTTATATATAATATTGGACTTCCACTTATGGTATGTATGATGCTAATTAGAGGAATTATTCAAGCATTAGAGCTGCAATTAACGAGTTCAATCAATGGAATGATTTCAGGAATTGCAGGAGTATCTCACATACTTGTAATGATAGCTTTATGGATGCTATTTACATCATTGAAGAAAGTATTAGTTAATGAGGAAAAGTAGAGATTATAAATTATAATTAAAATGTACAGTTAAAAGCAAATTATAAAATGGTTAAGTTAAGATATTTGAGCAGTGAGGGGAAGCAACTCACTGCTTTTATGTATAGTTCTAAAATAGAGGATTAAAATAATTATAATATGGAGAAGACTTATTGAAATTAGTAATTCCTAAAGGGGCTAACGAAACGCGAGCCTCTTTAAGCAATATTAAAACAAGGCATATTTTTAAAATTACATACAAACAGAGCCTTATAAAGCAGTCAATATATAAATATTATATATTATGGGATTAAAAGTAAAAATTCTGTTTACAATATTGATGCTCGATATTATAATTGTATTACAAAAATAAAGTTTATTTCATATGCGTGTTTAGAATATCGAATATCGATGTTTGGAGGTGACCAAAGATGCCAAGAGAACAATTTCAAAATTTAACTGAACCAATGTACTATATATTAGTATCTTTAATAGAAGAAAGATGTGGCGTAGATATAATGGCATCAGTTGAAGAAATATCAAGGGGAAGGGTTAATGTTGGACCAGGAACATTATATGCGTTACTTGGTAGATTTGAGAAAGAAGGAATGATTAGAGAAACTGAAGTGGTAGGGAGGAAAAGAAGCTACATAATAACAGATAAAGGATTAGAAGTATTAAAAGATGAGTATAATCGTTTAATTCTGTTAGTTGAAGATGGAAAATCTTTTTTAGGAGGATATAATAATGGTATTGGGAAATAAGAAGTGGGTTATATTTAATTTTTTACCGTATGAGTATAAAAGTTTAGAAGAATATCTAGAAAAAATGGCATTAAAGGGATGGATATTAGAGAATATGATGGGCGTATTCTTAAAGTTTAAAAGAAGTGAGCCTAAAAATTTGAAATATTCAGTTGATATAATGGATAGTGTATCTTTTTTTGATGGTAAAGATAGTGAAAGTTTATTAGAGTACAGAGAGTATTGTAAAGAAGCTGGATGGAAATTTATTTGTGGAAGAGAAAAAATACAAGTATATTGTAGTGAAATAGATCAAGAGAGAATAGATATTCATACAGATGAAGTTGAAAAGTTTAATACTATTCGTAAAGCATCATTAAAATATTTTTGTTTAAATTTTATAACTTTAGTATTTCTTTTATACTCACAATATATTATAACAATAGGAAGCTTAGATGGGCATTTTTTAGCAAGTCCATTAAGTTTAGGAAGTCTTTTAGTTGTTAGTACTTTCTCAATACATGAGATTATAGGATTAATAACATTTTTAATATTCAATATTAGAAGCAAATTATTAATAAGTAAAGGGAAAAAAGTATCTTATAATTTTAAAGTTATTGCCTTAATTAAGAGAACTATTTATAAAGTTTCATTTATTGCAACTTTTACAGCCTTTATGGTTTATGGTGTAAAATCTGATTTGAATGTTATTAAGATATGTATTGCTTTTATCGTTTTAATAACTTTATTAAATTATATAATTAAATTTGTTAAAAATAAGAATTATAAAAATAAAAAGACTATAATTTCAAGTGTATATTTATTATTAACATTAGTAATATTTTTTATTATGACAAATATAATTTTTAGAAACATAGATACAAGAGATTATAAACTTGATGATGAAATACTAGAAAAAGTAGCTACTTTAAGACTAGAGGATTTTAATGATATTAGTAAAGATGATTCACTGTACTATAGATTAGAAAAGTCTCCAATAGCATCATATTTATTTTATAGTTGTGCAGGTGAAAATGATTATTTAAGTTATGATATTTTTGAAAGTAAATATAAATGGGCAGTAAAATATAACTTTGATAAGACAATACGATTTGCAAATAAGATAGATATAGAATATATAGAAAAAGAAACAAGTTTACCAAATGACATAAAGGTTTATATGAATGAACGTGGACATCAATATATAATTTTTTCACCTAATAAGATGGTAGAGATATCAACAATTGAAGGAATAAGTGAAGATGAAGTAATTAATAGGGCTTATGAAAAATTATTTAGTAGTTAGTAACATAAGTAATAAAATATAGAGAAAGGAAGATAAATAAAATGTGTGAAATAAGTATATATCAATCCTAGTACTTTATTGTACAGTTATTTAACTTATGAAACATACTTTATTTATCTTTGCTTTTATAGTAATTTAATTATAAACTTTTTCTTCAAAACCAGCAAAGTTCAATGAAATGTTTAAATTACCGTTTTTGCATCTTAATTCATCTATAAATTTCTTTTGATTAGCGTCAAGTTTCATATGGATTATATAATGAATTTCAAATAATGAGCCGAAATCTCTAGTTTTAATAGTTTCAACATGCCATGAATTTGTATATTTATTAAGGATATCATCAAAAATACCATCGTAATTTAAATCTTCAGGAATTGTGATTTTAAGCTTAGATGTTTTTGTTTTTGGCATAGCAAACTTTGTTGAATCTAATATTAAGGTTAAAGCACATAGTATTAATGTAAATATAAATGCATAGCCTATATAGCCCATACCACAAGTTAAACCAACAGCTAAAGTAAAGAATACATAAGTTATATCCTTTGGATCTCCAGGTGCACTTCTAAAACGAATAATTGAAAAAGCTCCAGCTAAGCTAAATGCTCTAGCAACGTTATTTCCAACTAGAAGTATGATAATTGCAATTATAACAGGTAACATTATAAGAGTTATTGTAAATCCTGTTGAATATCCTTCTTTTTTATGTGTCTTCATATATGCAAGGCTTATAATTAGGCCAAGAACAATTGAAGATATTATAATAAATAGTGCGTTAAATAGTGTGAATGATTCTCCATTCGTTGATGTAATTATAGTTTCTAACATACATCTTTCCTCCCTGTATCATAGTTTTTATTTAAACAATATCTCATATATTCATTTCCATATTTAGAAAAGTGAGTATTGTATATCTCTAAATCTGAAAGGATTTTAGTAAACCAAACTGGAATAGCACCTAATATTTTTACTTCCATAAGGTAGTGTTTTTTATCTAATAGTCTATCACCAAAGCTACCAGCTTCAAGGAAGAGGCTATCACGTCTAGTTATTATATTAGAATCAAAAGTTATTCTAAAATCTTTATCATTCTTTGCAAAAAAAGCTTTTCTACTATAGCTTATATATACAGTTGGATGAATATCATGATTACTTATGTGATATTCTATTTCATTGAGAACTTGATTATTTAAATAATCAGAAGTCGCAGGTCTTTCCCCTAATTCTAAAAATTTATAAGCTTCATTTAGAGTTAAAGTAGCTCTACGTTTATTTACAATTCCATTAATTTTTTTCTTTAATTCAAGAAAAACTTTATCATCTTTACTAGTAGGTATACTGTAACTTCTTAATCTAAGTTTTTCTTTATAGTAAGGTTTATTAATAGAATGTCTAATTATTTGATTATCATCAGTATCATAATATATATTGTAAATACTGTAGTTCTGTCCAAACTTACAGAATTTATCTGGATTCATGTATTTTGATAAAATTGGAATAAGTGCGTTATATTGATTTTCATTTAATATAAATTTCTTTTCATATCTTTGAAATGATTTTATTGCCATATAAATGCCTCCCATAGAATTGATATCTTATGAGGTAATTATATAAAGCTAACCTTAAAGAAATCTTAAATTAAAAATTACTTTTAGAAGATTAATATATAAATTAATATGTAAAAATAGTAAAATGATATTAATTATAAAATTTGAAAAATAAATGGATATTTAAAGGAGCTGATTATTATAAAGGAAGAAAATAAAATTAAAATATATCAAGTAGATGCATTTACCAACAAGTCATTCAAAGGAAATCCAGCAGCAGTTTGTGTTTTGCAAGATGATATAAGTGATGAAGTGATGAAAAATATTGCCCAGGAAATGAATTTATCAGAAACAGCATTTGTTAAGCCTTTAGAAAACTCTAGGATAAGTGACTGCAAGATGTTTTCTTTAAGATGGTTTACTCCAGAGGTTGAAGTTGATTTATGTGGACATGCAACTATAGCAACATCTAAGGTTTTATTTGATGAGTTTAATATAAAAGAGCAATATATTAAATATGAAACTAAAAGTGGAGTACTTACAGCTAAAAAGGAAGATGAAAAGATAAGTTTAGATTTTCCAATAGATAAGGCTTTAGATTTTAATTTAACGCAAGATATATTAGATGCTATGGGAATAAGAAGTTACTCAAAAGCTATAATAGGTGAAAAAACAAGAAAACTTGTCATAGAAGTAAAAGATAAAGAAGATGTAATAAATTTAAAACCAAATTTTGAAATGTTAAAATTATTAAAGTTTAAAAGTAATGTAAAAGGAATAGGTGTTACTTGTAGAGGAAACGAAAAATATGATTTTATTTCAAGATATTTTAATCCATGGGCAGGTATAAATGAAGATCCAGTTACAGGCTCAGTTCATACTTTACTGGCAAATTATTGGAGTAATAAATTGAATAAAATACAATTAAATGCTTATCAAGCTTCGCATAGAGGTGGAGAAATTTCATTAAAGGTATTAGAAAATGATAGGGTAAAATTAAGTGGTGAAGCTGTTATAGTACTAAGCGGAGAGTTATATTTATAGACCTATGATATCTAAAAAGAGGCTATTTTTTTATAGAGTATTTCGCTTGGTTAAATACAAAAATTTACTTATATAAGGATTATTGTAAATATATATATAAAGTTGTAAAATATTTATATTGAATTAAGAAAGGAGTCCATTAACTATGAAAAAAATAATAATTTGTTTATTGTTTTCTGCAATTTTTATGATATCATGTTCTGCCAATAATTCTGAAAGTACAAATAAAACAGTAGATAATAAATCAAGTGAAGTATCAGAGAAGAATTTAAATAATGATTTAAAAGATGATAATACTGATAAAAATTCATCTGATATTTCTGAAGAAAAAGATTCTGAAAAAATTTCAGATAATACTTCTGAGGTAGAAAATTCAACTTCAGATGAGAAAATAGTCAATAATGATATTAGCGAAAAAGTTAAAAATTACATTATTAATGGTCAATCAAATAAATCAGAAGCAGAAAAAATAAAATGGAGTAAAACATTTTTAAATGAAGTTAATATTGAAAGTTTATATGACCAATATATATCTACTGGAGGTAATGCCGATGATTTAGAAAAGTTCGCTAGTTATATAACTTTAAATGCTCCGATTATTAATAATTGGGAAGAGCTATTTAAACAAGATTTATTTGATATATATGGAGAAAAAGTAGTAAAATTAGAGCATTTAGAAAATGATTTATACCAAGCATATATAAATAAAGATGGAGAAGAGGTACCCTATGTTGTAGTGTCAGCAAGAACGGGGTATTTTCATGGTTAACGATAGAAGTTATTTATTATAAATAAAGTATTTAATTTGTATTAGATAACCTTTATTTATAAGCATTTAGGTGAGGTATTGTATTTTAAATTAAAGAAGGTTGTATTAAATTGAAGTTACAAACTAAATTTAATACAGCCTTTTATTTCTTTATAATTAATATTTTAAATGCGTTTTTTGTCATGTCAATTCACATATATGTGAATATACTATTGTATCGAATAGAATATTGGCGATATATGCAAAAAAAATAATTCTTTAATTAGTAGGAGGATATAATTAATGAGAACTTTTTATGATGAATCTGAATTAGATACAGTTGGTGACGGAGAATTTGTAAAAATGCATTTAGAGTTGGAAGAGGATCTAAAGAAAGAAATGGGAATATTTAAAGAAGACCATAAAGTGGAAGCGGAAGAAGAGTGTTTTGAAGAATTCTCAAATCAAACCTACACACCACTTGAGGCAAATTGCAAATCTGAAATTCATATTAATCCCAAAAATAAAATAATATATGTATGTCCCAAAACAGCTCAATATTTTTTAGCATCTTCATCAAAATGTTGTGGTCCAATTAATGTTAAATATATTGGTCATGGATTTAATCAAAAGTTTAAAAAGGTTAATGGAGACCTAGGAACTTATTTTATCTTAAATTCAGGAATTTTATTTATTCCGAATGAACGCTTAAGGCCAGGGGAAATAGATGTATTACCTTTTGAAGCATTTGATGGATGTAATAAATTTAAATTTGATGTAGTGTTTACATTTGATCCATGTAAGTGCTGCAAAAAATAAATTGTAGCTATAAAAGATAGTGGCTAAACAGACATCTTAATGGGCATTTAAGATGTCTGTTTTGTATAGAAATTATCTTTAAATTGATAAATAAAACATTCTTAATAGATTATTATATGTATGGTTTAAATATATAGTATTAAATTAACTCTATATTAGGAGGATATGATAGTGGAAAGATTAGATTGTAATGATCTTAATAAAGATAGTGACAAAATAAATGGAGATTTATTTGAAAATATAAATAAAGAAGCACGAGAAATAAGAGAAAAATATGAAAATGATTTTTGGAGTATTCTTGAAGAGGTAAATAAAGAAACATATGAGATTAAAGAGAAAAATGAAGAAATAATACGAGATATAAAACAAACTTCACTGCAAGCAAATTGTAGATTAGAAATGCATATTGAATCTGAAAACAAAGTAATATATGTACGTCCATGTAGAGCTCAATATTTTTTGCTATCATCAAAGTGTTATGAGAATGTTAATGTAAAATACATGGGAGCTAATTATAATGAAAAGCTTAGTGAAATACATGGAGCTATCGGAAATTACTATATATTAAATGCAGGAATACTATTAGTTCCAAAAAGAAGAATTAGGCCAGGTGCAATTGATATATTACCTCTAGTTGCGTATTATGGAGATGATTATTATAGATTTGAAGCTATATTTAATTATGCACCATATCAATGTTGGAATAGATGAAAATATGATAGATTTAGAAGTGAAATGAGCTGTTCTTAATTTAACAGCTCATTTTAATTTATAATTAATTATTTCTTAATCAAAAAGTAATTAGGAAAAGTGAGGGGGCTAATGTAAAATTAACTATATAAAGGAAATTAATTGAAAGGGATTTTGAGGATGAAAAAGATGAGAGTAAATAGAAATATAGTTTTTATATTAGGGTTAATATTTTTATTAGTTGTTGGAATTATCGCATTTAATAATTTATATAAAAAAGAAAATTATGAAAATGAAGGGATAAATATGACAAAAGAAGAAAAGGAAATTGTAAATAAAGTTATAGAATTAGCTGAAGAAAAAATAGGACTAGAATATGTATGGGGTGGAAAAGGTGAGATTATGACTGAAGAAAGGTTAGATGAACTTATAGGTTATTATGGAGAAGAATATTATCCATTAAAGAGAGAAACATACATAGGAAATCAGGCTTTTGACTGTTCAGGATTAACTTACTTTGCATATAAAGAAGTTACAGGTGTTGAAATTGGTTATTCAACTTTTGATCAAGAAGATATATTGCAAGGGTATGAAGTTGATAAAAAAGATATACAGCCAGGAGATTTAATCTTTACACCAGGGCATGTAGTTTTATATAAGGGAAAAGGTGAAATGATAAATGCATATAATAAGTTACAATATCCAATTGGAGGAGTAAAAAAAGGTAAACTTTATTTAAATGATGAAAGTATAATATATAGACCAATTGATTATATTAATTCTTTAAAATAATAAGATTTTAGGGAACTTTTTAGTGGCTATAAGACTCTTAGGTATATAGTTAATATTTAAGGACAAAAGGTTAGGGGGGGGAAGAAGCTTGGATCTACAGGTCAAGAAGGCTATAAATGGTGATAAAGAAGCTCTTTTAAAACTAATTATGAATGAAAAAGATAATTACTATAAGTTAGCTTATGTATATATGAAAAATGAACATGATGCCTTAGATATATTACAAGAAATGATAATAGTTTTATATAAAGAGATTCCAAAGCTTAAAAAACTTGATTCGTTTTACAGTTGGAGCAAGACAATACTTGTTAATCTATGTAAAAGGGAACTGTCTAAGAGAAAGAAATATGAAGAAGTTAATTTAGAAAATATGATAGATGAAAATGCTTTTAATGAATCAGAAAATAAAATTTATTTAAAATCTCTTATAGAAAATTTAAATGATAATCAAAAAGAAGTTATTAGACTTAGATATTATTTAGATTATACTTATGAAGAAATTTCTGAAATCATGGAAATACCATTAGGAACTGTAAAATCTAGAATAAATAAAGGTATTAACAAAATAAGAAAAATTATAGGTGGTGATATAAATGATGGATTTAGATAAAGAGTTAGATAACTTAAAAGAAAAGGATTTAAAAGCTCCACCACAATTTGAAAATTTAATGAAAGAAGCATTAAATAATGCAAAAAGAGAAAATAAGAAGAGATTAAATTTAAATAGTAAATATATAAAAATAGCTTTAATATTTATAGCATTTATGTTTATTTTTAATTTAAGTACAGTGTCTGCAATGATAAAAAAGTTAATGGGATATGATGATTATTTTTCTTATAATAGCTATGTGAAAAAGCTTAATAATAAGGGAGAACTTCAAGAGGTTAATGAATCAGTAGAATTTAGTAATGGTAAAAAAGTAACAATAGAAGCAATTGTTTATGATAATAAGTATCTTTCTGTTTTTATGAGAGGAAGTATTGCTTATGCAGATAGATTTTTACCAACAGATGAGCCACCTGAAGAATATGATTCTACTAAACCTAAATCTGGTATAAGAATTTTAGATGGTGATTTTGCATCAGGCTCAAGTGCATTTAGTGAAAAAGATAAAAATGGAGATACATTAAGTGTATGGACATTTAAAATAGGAGAAAATAAAAATGAGTTTACTTTGGAAATTACAGAAGAAGGAGAAGCTAAGGAGATAACTATAGATATAGACTCATCTAAGATAGTTGATATTAAAAATATAAAACCAGATAATAATGAAATTGAAATAGATGGAGTAAGGTTTGTAGTAAATAATTTGAGGGTTAGCCCTTTAGCTATAAATTTAGATTATTCAGTAGTCTCAGATGATGAAGAAAAAATTAAGGCCATTCAAAAAAATGATGGAAATTTCTTTAATGAAGGTATATATTTTAGACCTAATATAGAAGGAAGAAATATTGAAAGAATGGGGGTAGTTGTATATGACGAAAAGGAAATTGTTAATAATGGTATTAGAATAGTTGAAAACTTTGTTTTAAAGGATTTAGCTATAGATAAATTTAATAAGGCTAAGATAGTTGTTGAAAGAGCTAATTTTAGTGAAGATTTAAATATTGATGTTAAGAGTAATATTAAAGATACTTGGATAAATGATAATTTATTTATAGAAGAGTTAAAATATGATGAAAGTAAGGAAGTAGTAGATATAGCTTATTGGAGTAAGTATAAAAAAATATGGTTTGAAGAATATTTACCTTATGAAATACTTCCTTATAATGGTGTTATTTCTGAACCATCTTCTAATAAAAGTAATATAAAAGATTATTTAGGTGAAGATTATAGAAAATTTATATTTATGAGAAGACAGTTATATATTGGGGATGGTGAAAAACTGTTTAGTAATAATAGATTCTTCGTTGCTAATAATAAAGCATTAGATATAAAGAAAAAAGATAGAAGCATAAAAGTTAAAATTAATTATTGATTAATTAAAAATTATAAGAATATTGACAATATTAAAAATAAGATTTATAATCCATATTAATAATAAGCATAACGAAGATTTATAAGTGATTATATTTCGGAGTATAAGATTATGAAAAGCTGTGATAAGAACAAGTAGTAGTTAGTAAGGCTTACAGAAAGTAACCGGTTGATGAGAGGTGCAAGATAAGCTAATTATGAATACATCTTTGAGCTTCACACTAAATGGAGTTGGTTTAAATACAATGATGTTAAAAATGAGATTTGTCTTAAATTACCCAAATTTAATTTCGAAAATTCTATTAGAGATTTTTAAGTAATTTTTCATTTTACATTCTTTATTGTTAGGCAACACCTAGTAGGCTGTGACGTATTCCTTGCACACGTTATAGTGCTAGAGTATTACCTAGATATTTTCTGGAGTACTTGAAAAGGTAGGCAATGTGAGTTGTCTATGAACCTAAGGTGGTAACACGAAGATTTATCTCTCGTCCTTTTGATATAAAGGGCGGGAGTTTTTTGTTTTTATATAAAGTTTGCGTTGACTTGGAGCGAAGCGACGGAATAAGTAAACTTATATATGTCCACTAGTAGTTCAAATAGTTTTATCAAATAGCCTTTCGTAAAGTTATTCTTATAGAACTTGCTTATATTTTAAATAATATAAGAGGAGTGTTTAAAGATGAAACAAACAATTAATGAGCAAATGAAAATTATAAAAAAAGGAGTAGCTACAATAGTTAATGAAGAAGAGTTTAGAAAAAAATTAGAAAAAGCTGAAAAAAATAATAAACCATTAATTATTAAACTTGGTCTTGATCCAAGTGCACCAGATATACATCTTGGGCATGCTGTAGTTTTACGTAAAATCAAGCAAATGCAAGATCTAGGTCATAATGCAGTAATTGTTATTGGAGACTTTACAGGGAAAATTGGAGATCCAACAGGAAAGGCAAAAGGCAGAAAGGCATTAACAGACGAAGAAGTATTAAAAAATGCAGAAACTTATAAAACTCAAATTTTTAAAGTTTTAGATGAAAGTAAGACTGAAGTGCGTTTTAATAGTGAGTGGCTTTCAAAATTGAATTTTAATGATGTTTTGAAATTAGCAGCAACTACTACTGTAGCGCGTATGTTAGAAAGAGATGATTTCCAAAATAGATACAAAAATAATGTTCCAATAGGAGTTCACGAATTTTTCTACCCTTTAATGCAAGCTTATGATTCAATTGCTCTAAAAGCAGATATTGAGCTTGGTGGTACAGACCAAACATTTAATATTTTAATGGGAAGAACACTTCAAAAAACAATGGGAGAAGAAGAGCAAGTTGCAATGTTTATGCCTATTTTAGAAGGCTTAGATGGAATTGAGAAAATGAGTAAAAGTTTAGGAAATTACATTGGGGTAAATGAACCTGCAAATGTAATGTTTAAAAAAGTGATGGAAGTTCCAGATAGTTTAATTATAAAATACTTTGAATTAGCTACAGATGAACACCCAGATACAATAGATGAAATAAAAGATAGATTAGATAGTGGTGAAAATCCTAGAGATATTAAATTAGAACTTGCACAGATAATAACAAGATTATACCATTGTGAAGATGAAGTGAAATCAGCAATGGAGTTTTATACTACAGCTTTTACTAAAAAAGAAATCCCAGATGATATACCTAATTTAACCGTGGAAAGTAATAAGCTTAGGAATATTGTTTCAAATTTAGTAAGTGAGAAATATGTATCAAGTAAAAAAGAATTTACTAGGCTTGTTGAACAAGGTGGAGTTCAAATTAATGGAGAAAAAATAGATAGTTTAGATATAAATTTATTAACGCAAGATGTAATAAAAATAGGGAAAAAGAAGTTTGTAAAACTTAAAATAAATTCTTAAAGCTAATAAAAATAACCCTGTAATATAAAGCAGGGCTATTTTGAAAAAGAAAGATAATATTTAAAGATTTGTGTAAAAAATCTTTAAATATTATCAAAAGGAACTTTTAACTACAGCTTTCAATTTAGCAATTACATATCTACTATCATAACTATAATAAAGATTATAATTATGTAATTTTAATATTAAAATGAAAGTATAGATTATTTATTATGAGATAACTTTGATCTTTTAGTGAATTTTTTGCCATTAGCATGGGCACCTTTCTTTTTACCATTTTCAATTCCAATTTCTGCACCAGATTCTGAATACATTTTTCTAAGTTCAGCATTTGATTTAGGACGATCTTTTCTTCTATTTTTGTTATTATCCATTTAAATTACCTCCTAAAGTTAAGTTGTCTATATTAGTGTCCCACAAGATAATTAAAAAATATTATTAAAATATAACTTGATATAGTATTTATTATTTCTATAGGGAGAAGTTGTAAATTTAAAAATTTAATTTTAAATTTAAATATATATAGTTGTGTGATTATATATATAAATGACAATAGGTGGTAAAATAAAGTTGAAATTAGATAATTTGCTAGGGGTGCCTATATGGCTAAGAGGTAAATTTGTAAAGGGAGTCGCGTTCCGCGACATCCTTTACTTTTTAAATTTAAGTTCATTTTTACATAAATAACATCCTATAAAAGCAGTAATTGGAACTGCTAGTACTATTCCTATACTTCCAGATAAGCCTTGAATTATTTCAATGCCTAAAAGGTCTAAATTTATCAATTTATTAAAAGGCATATTTGCTGAAAAGACTAATATTAAAATACTTAATGAGCCACCAGCAAATGCTAAAATTAATGTATTAGTCATTGTCCCTATAGTATCTTTACCTATGTTCATAGCACTTTTAAATAATTCATTAAAACTTATTTTATCGTTGACTTTATGAATTTCAAATATTGATGAAGCAATTGACATTGCAATATCCATTACAGCTCCGAGTGTTGCAACTAATATTCCAGTAAACATTATTCCTTTAAGTTTTAATCCTGTGTCTTCAGCAATATATGCTAAACTTTCTGCTTCACTCATATTTAATCCTGAAAGCTTTGTTAATGATCCAAAGATATAAGCTATTAATCCTGCAATAATAACACCTGAAACTGTGCCTAAAATAGCTGTTAAAGTCTTTTTATTAAATCCAGATACTAGTATAAGTGTTACAGTTATACTTAATATGCTCATTAGAATTCCTGAGAGTATTGGATTAATACCTCCAAGCATTAAAGGAACCATTAAATAAATACAACATATCAAGGTAAAGATTAAAGCCACTAGAGATTTTAAGCCCTTAAATCCACCTATTATAACAACTGATAATATAAATACTGATATTAATAAATAAATCATATTACTTCGATCATAACTATATAAATTCATTTGAGTAGAACCATCTTTTTCAATAACGCCTACTATTACTTTAGTACCTTCTTTAACTTTTAAATTATATAATCTGCTTATTGGATTTTCTATTTCAAATGTATTACCAGAATAAGGCTTTGATGAAATTTTAACTACTATCTTTTGAAATCCTACTTCAACATCTTCTATATAAGGATCTTTTGTCAAATCTTCACTTAAAATTTCTGTAACAACAGCATTATAGTATTTCATTTGACCATTATATTTATCAGGTAAAAACCCACTTCTAAATATAGATTTTGAAACAATAATTAAGATGACACTAAAAAATATAACTCCTAATAATAAAGTAAGATTTTCATTAAACTTAGCTTTTACAAAATTTTGTCTTTTGTTATTTTTTTTGTTTTTCCCACCCTTTTTACCCATATTATCCTCCATAGTAATATATTTACTATAATAATTATATTATAGTAAAATTAAAAGGTAAATTAGAGTAACAAATAATATTTGTAGCAAATTGAGAAGATAGGTATAAATACTCATATATGATATTAAAAGATGAAGTTTATCAATATTTATATATCTACTTATATATGAATATAAGAGTAAATTTACAAGCAAATTTTGCAAGATAATACTTTTGTTTGGATAATTTTGTATTATAATGTAATAAGATTGAAATTTATAAGCTATAGGGAGATTGGAATGATAAATATATTAATAGTAGATGATGAAAAAGAAATTGTAGATTTAATTGAACTTTACTTAAGAAATAAAGGGTATTGTATTTTTAAAGCTTATGATTCAAATGAAGCATTAAAGATTTTAAATTCAAAAAAAATTAATTTGATAATTATGGATTTAATGATGCCTGATACAGATGGGTATGATTTAATAAGAAAAATTAGAAGTAATAGTAATTTACCAATAATAATTATTTCAGCAAAATGTGAAAATCATGATAAAGTTATAGGGCTAGATATAGGAGCAGATGACTATATAACGAAACCTTTTGATCCATTGGAATTAATAGCTCGGGTTAATGCTCAATTAAGAAGATGCTATTTATTGAATTTAGATGAAAATAAGGACAACATTATAAAGAGTAGAGATTTAATATTAGATAAAGATAAAGTTAATGTAACTAAGGGTGAAAAAGAAATATCCTTAACTTTAAAAGAGTTTAAATTACTAGAATTATTTATGGAAAATAAAAATAAAGTGTTAACTAAGCAAAGGATATT
Organism: Clostridium sp. D46t1_190503_E9; assembly: GCF_015555225.1. NCBI lineage: Bacteria > Bacillati > Bacillota > Clostridia > Eubacteriales > Clostridiaceae > Clostridium > Clostridium sp. D46t1_190503_E9. The sequence goes on along the minus strand of NZ_JADNKB010000012.1, from coordinate 81,298 downwards.
TGAAAATGTTTGGAATGAGGAATATTTATATGATGATAATGTAATAATGGTACATATAAGTAATTTGAGAGATAAAATTGAGGATGATAATAAAGAAAATAAATATATAAAAACAATAAGGGGAATAGGTTATAGGTTTGAAGATAAGTAATTTTCTTAGAAGTAGAAGTTTAAGTAGGATTTTTGTTATTAATTATATATATACCATAATAATTTTTATAATAGCTTTAATCTTATTTATTGTTATTTCAATTTTGGGAATTGCTTCTAATATGCAATTAACCAAAGAGGAACAAAGACTAATGGAAGAAGAGTTTTTCGTTCAAAGTTATGAAGATATTAATATTAATGGAGTATTAGAAGTTGGCGGATGGATAGAAACTATAGAAAATAACAAGGTTGTTAGTGTAATTGGTGAAAAGAAAGATAATATTAATGATTACAATTTATTAAATGTTATAAATTCCTATGAAGATCAATTTAAAAAGGAAGAAAAATTTTTCGATTCAAAAGTATATAATCAAGGAGATAAAATCTACATAGTAAAAGTTCCTAATAGTGAATTCTTTTTAAAGAAACAATTAAGAGAGAAAAGTTTAGGAAGAAGAGTTCTTGAAACTATAAGATACTCATTAGTTATAGCAGTTATATTTATGGTACTAGCTTTATGGGGTGTTTATTATAAATATATAAAGAAGATTAGAGAACCTTTAAATCAAATAAATTTAGGAATAGAAAAGATGAGTAAGGGTAATTTATCAGTGAGATTAGACTTTGAAGGATATAAAGAAATTGATAGTATAAGAGATAGCTTTAATTATATGGTAAAAGAAATAAAATTAGCTAATGAAAATAAGAATGAGCTTGAAAAAAGTAAAAGGGATATGATAAGAGATATAGCACATGATATAAAAACTCCAATAACTTCTATTATGGGGTATTCAAAGGCTTTAAATGATGGAACTGTACAAGATTCAAAGGAGAAAAGAATTTATTTAGATTATATTTATAACAAAACATGTAGATTAAATTATTTAGTTAATGAACTTTTTATATTTACTAAACTAGATAGTGTAGATTATAAATTAAATATGGAACAAAAAGATATTTGTGAATTTTTAAGAGAAGTAGTAGCTTTTTATTATGGAGAAATTGAGGAAGCTGAATTTAACTTAGAAATAGATATTCCAGAAGAGCCGATTTATTATAATTTTGATGCTGAACAATTAGAAAGAGCTATATGTAATTTGATAATTAACTCTTTAAAATATAATATAAAACATACAACATTATTTGTTGGACTAAATAGTAATGAAGAAGATATAGAAATAATAATTAGAGATAATGGAATAGGAATTAAAAAAGAAATAAGAGATAGGGTTTTTGAAGAATTTGTAAGGGGAGATATGTCTAGAGATTCTAGTGGAGGAAGCGGACTTGGACTAGCTATTACTAAAAAGATTATAGAATTACATAAAGGAAAAATTATTTTGAATACTGAGGACGGACTTGGAAGTGAATTTAAGATAATTTTAAAAAAATGGGGGTAGCTTATTATAGTTATCTCTATTTTATTATGCTTAAATCAAAATTAAGATAAACTTAAGGTAAGTAATATTGTATTTATTTAATGGAAATAGCATTATAAAAATGAATATTTCTGGAAGGAGGTGGGCGATGATGGAAGAAAATGTAGAAAAGAAAAGTGTGGGTGCTGGAATTATTACAATGTCTGTACTCGATTTATTTGGACAATTTTTTATAACAATAGGTTGTTTAGTTAATATTTTTGCAAAAGATCTTGTAAGTAATATGATAGCAGAAGCAGGGGTAAGTGCTGGAGAACAAGCAACTACAACAGATTTTGTAATAACATTAGCTATATCATTAATAATAACTATAGCTGTAATATTAATTTTATGTAAAAAGCCTATTGGAGCATTTATATTTATAGGTATAGAGGTATTATCATTTATTTATTCAGCAATAACTTCTGGAGTAAGTTTATTAACACTATTAAATTTAGTTTTCCCAGCATTAATGATTTTCTTTCTTTATAAGAAGAAAGACATTTATTTTGTTAAATAATAATGTGCAAATAGAGTAAATCTAATAAATAGATTTACTCTATTTATTTAAGAGAATTATATAAGAGGTGATAATATGAAGAAAAAACAAATTATAATAGGAATTAGTATATTTACATTAGCTTTAATTGCTACAGTAAGTGGAGCATTATATGTTAAAAATAAATCAACAGTAGATAGTAATAAAGAAAATAAAGTTGATTATTTTGAAATAGAAGAAGCTGGGGGATTGAAGTTTAAGGGTAGTAGTATTATAAGTAATGAGCAAAAGATAATTTTAGATAAGTCTAATGGAGAAATAAATGAAGTATTTGTAGAAGATGGACAAATTGTAGAAAAGGATACAGTGCTTTTTAATTATTATAACGAATCTATTCAAGAGCAAGTCGATGAGTTAAATAGACAAATTAGTTCATTGAGTTCAAAGATTGATAGAGAAAAAGAAAGAATAAGTAAGTTAGAAGCACTTAAAAAAGAAGTACAAGCATCTGCACAAATAACAAATCAAGCAGAACAAAACTTAAATCAAGGTGTAAATATACAAGGAGAACAAGTTGAAAATGCTAGTGTGTTAGAAGAGTTAAATGCAAATTTAAATGACGTTATTTCAAAAAGGGATGCTCTTAAAGAAAAAGTAGTAAAAAGTGTAAAGTCAGAAATAACTGGAAAAGTTTATATAAATAATGAAGATCCTACAAAAGAGTATATGAGAGTGATTTCTGAGGATTCTTTAATTGCATCAGAATCATCAGAATTTGATATAGAGGAACTTAAGATAGATGATAAAGTAGAAATGAAGATTATAAGTAATAATAAAAAAGTTACAGGTAAGATAACAAAGATTGAAGAAATTCCATCAATGTCAACAGATCAAAAGTCTATGGTGTATAAGTTTTATGTTAAACCTGATGAAAGTATAAAAATAGGGTTTAGCGTAGAGTTAACAGTAAATCCAGGAGAAATAGTAATCCCTAAAAGTTGTGTTATAGAAGAAGAAGGAAAACTATATGTTAAATTAGTTGAAGGTGAAAATAATAAAAAAGTAGAAATATCAGCAACTTTAAAGGATGATAACTACATAATTCAAAATGACACTTTAAAAGTAGGAGATAAGATATTATTAAATACTTCCGAAGATAGTAAGGAGGAAGTATAATATGATAAAACTGAAGGGTATAAATAAGTATTATTCTTCAGGAGAAGAAAAACTACATGCATTAAAAGATGTAGATTTAGATGTAGCTAAAGGTGAATTTCTAGCTATAATGGGTCCCTCTGGATCAGGTAAATCTACAATGATAAAAATATTAGGCTTATTAGATAAAGAATTTGAAGGAAGCTATTTTCTTGATGAAAAAGAAGTAAAAACTCTAAATGATGATTTACTTAGTAATTTAAGAAATGAAAAAATAGGTTTTGTCTTTCAAGACTTTAATTTAATTGACAGATTAACCATTAAGGAAAATATAGAGCTTCCTATGTTATATATGGGAAGAGGAATTAAAGAAACTAAAGATAAAGTAAAAGAGCTTTTAGAAAAAGTAAAATTACTAGATAAGATTGATAAATATCCAAAACAATTATCAGGAGGACAACAACAGAGAATATCGATAGTTAGATCATTAGTAAACAATCCAGATATAATAATTGCTGATGAGCCTACAGGTGCCCTTGATAGTAAAACTTCAGAAGAAATAATTGGAATATTTAATGAATTGAATAATGAGGGAATAACTATTATTTTAATCACTCATGATATAAATGTTGCTAAAAAAGCAAAAAGAATAGTGAAGATCTTTGATGGACAACTTAAGGAGGTAGATAATAATGAAATTTAGAGTTTTAGTTTTTGCCGCCTTAAGAAATTTAAATAGAAATAAGAAAAGATCAATTCTTACAATGATAGGAATAATTATTGGTATTGCATCTGTTATTACAATAGTGGCACTAGGACAAGGATATAAAAATAAGACCATTAAGGAATTTACAGGAGAAACAGATGGGGCCGTAGTTCTTATGGCAAGCTTTAGCCCAGAAACTTTTACAGAAGAAGTTTCAAGTATGGAGTTTTTTAATAATAAACATAAAGATGCAGTTAAGGGAGTAGATTCAGTAGAATCAGTAGAATTTCAGTATAGTAGTAATTCTTTTGGTGAATATATGCAAATGGATATTAGAGGGAAAGTAGTTAATGCTTTAGTTAAGCCTGTAGAAGAGTTTGATATAGCAGAAGATGCTTTTGGCAGAAACCTAACTTCAAATGATAATCTTCTTAAAAATAGAGTTATATTTGCTTCAGAACAAACATTAAAAAGTAACTTTGATAATGTAGAGGAATTAGTAGGTGGAATAGCAACTATAAATGGAATATCTTTTGAAATAGTAGGCATAAAAAAAGCTCCAGCAGAGGAAGAATTGAATTTATTTAATATGGAAGGTGACGTAAAAATTCCTAAGGAAACTTATGATAAATATTTTGCTGGAATTAAAAAAGTAGAAGGATTAAAAATCACTCTAAAAAAAGATAGTGATGTAAAAGCCAGTATAAAAGAAATAGAAAATACTTTGAATTCAATCGAGGGAAATATAATTAAGGGAAAATATGAAATAATAGATACAAGTGGGATAGTGAATTTACTTGGGGGAGTACTTAATACTATAACCATGTTCATTGCATCAGTTGCAGGAATTTCTTTATTTATAGCAGGAATAGGGCTTATGAATATGATGTATACATCAGTTTCAGAAAGAATAAGAGAAATTGGAATAAAAAGAGCACTTGGAGCAAGGAAAAGAGATATTAGAAGAGAATTCTTAATTGAAGGTATAGTAATTACTATGGTTGGTGGATTAGTAGGGTATATACTTGGAATGATTATTGCAAACATAATATCTATGTACTTTAAATTAGTAATTACTCCAAGTTTATTTACAAGTTTATTAGCAATAGGAATATCAATTATAATAGGACTTGCATCAAGTTTTATTCCAGCAAGAAAGGCAGCAAATGCAAATACCGTAGATATACTAAAATAGAAAGTGGTTAATTCACTTTCTATTTTTTTAAATTAAACCATATAATATATTTATAACTATTTGGAGGTACTATTTATGTTTAGACCAATTTAACTTAATTTCTAAATTCATTTTTAACCTTTTTATAAAGGTTTATTTGTTATGTTTTTAGGAGGAAAGTTAAATTGAATATTAAAAGAAATATATATTTAATGAATCTTATAGTATTTTTACAAGGGTTCGTATTTTATGCTCCAATAGCTACAGTACTTAGAGAAAATAGAGGACTATCATTATCGCAAATTTTCTTAATAGAATCTATTTCTATGGTTTTAATAGTAGTATTAGAAATGCCTTGGGGAATTTTTGCAGATAAATTTGGGTATAAAAATACATTAATAATATCAAATTTTATATTCTTTATATCTAAAATTATATTTTTTAAAGCAAATTCATTTGTAATGTTTTTATTTGAAAGGGTATTACTATCTATAGCAATATCAGGTTTATCAGGATGTGATTATAGCTTAATATATTTATCAATTAATGATGAAGAAAATAGTGAGAAGATATTTGCTAGATATGAATGGTTCTCAACCATAGGTTTTTTAATTGGATCAATAATATCAACTTATATAGTTAATATATCAATGGACTTAGCTGCTTATTATACTATAATTCCGTATGGAGTAGCCTTTCTAATGTCTTTATTTATAGTTGATATAAAAACTGAAATTGTTAAAAAAGAAAGTATAAAAGATAATTTCAAGTTTGTAATTAGTAATAAGTCAATGATAATATTTATAGTTGGAACTTCTTTAATTAGCGAAGTAGTTCAAAGTATAACTGTCTTTTTAAATCAAGGGCAATATATTAAAAGTGGAATAGATATTAAATATTTTGGTGTTTTATTAGTAGCAATTCAAGTTATGAAATTAATATCACTAAAGTCTTATAAATTAAGTAATATACTTGGACAAAAGAAATCAATAGTATTTTTAATAATAGTGATATTAGTAAATTCATTTATATTGATAATTGTAGACAGTCCAGTATTGAGTTTTTTATGTATAGCATTAATTGCTATTAGTATGGCAGTAATGGAACCAATGATTATTGATATAAAAAATAAATCAATAATTTCTAAAAATAGAGCAACTATTTTATCTATATATTCTATGATAGGAAGTATTATATCAGCATCCATTAACCCAGTTATAGGATTTGCATCAAATTCATCATTAGAAAATGGATTAACTATTTGTAGTTTAATTGCTATGACTTCAATAGTTTTAGTGGGATATTATATAAAAACTCAGGATAATGAATACAAATAATTAATTTTGTATTGACCAAAATTAATTTGTATCATATATTATATTTAGATAGATTTTAAAATAAAGAGAGGTATTTTTGTGAGTGTTTAGTATCTAAAATAGTAATTGAATATTAATTCTAAAAAATAGGGTGGTATACCTTTATTTGTTGTGGAATTAATAGAACTATAATAGATACAAGTCCACGAATATACTTTTTGGGTGTTTTATATACCTTTATTAGTGTTGAATTTAAAGCTGTGGAAGTATCCATAGCTTTTTTATTTGTATAAAATAATTTGTTAATTTAATTTGTTAATTTAATTATATGACTTATAGAAGTATGAGAAAATATATTATTTAAAATCTATCTAGAGTTCGTAGACTTGTAAATAATACAAGGAAGGTTTTTAATATGAATAAAAGTACACTAGAAAAATTACATTATTATAAATTAAAGGAAATTATTAAGGGGTATTGCGTTAGTGGTTTAGGTAAAGCCTTAATTGATAAGCTTGAACCTAGCGATAATATAAAGATTGTAGAACAAAGACTTGAGGAAACATCAGAAGGACGAAGGTTATTAGATGCATCTTATCATATACCATTAGAAGGGATTTTTGATGTAGTACCACTTATTGAAAAGATTGATAAAGGGGCATCATTAGATCCAAATGAATTAGTAATGATATCTAACTTTTTAAGAGGATGCAGAAAAGTAAAATTATTTATAAAAGATAAAGAAGGGTATGCTAGGACATTAAGCTCATATGGAGAAAATATTACAGATTTAAGTTATATAGAGGAAGAAATAAATAATTCAATTAAAGGCAGTATTGTTGATTCAAATGCTAGCAAAGAGCTTAAGAAAATAAGAAGGCATATTGATATTTGTGAAGGTAAAATAAAGGAAAGACTTGAAAAGTTCTTAAAGAATAGTGCTAATAGAGAGTATATTCAGGAAAGCTTTATAAGTCAAAGGAATGGAAGATATACTATACCAATAAAGGCAGCATTTAAAAATCAAGTTCAAGGGACTATAATTGAAACTTCAACTAAGGGTTCAACTGTATTTATAGAACCAAATGTGATAACAAAGTACACAACAGAACTTGCAACATTAAAGATAGAAGAAAGTATTGAAGAGTATAGGATTTTATCTACAATTACTGAAATGATCTACGAAAGAATGAGAGATTTGAAAATAAATATTGAAGTAATATCAGAGTATGACATGATTTGGGCAAAAGCTAAATATAGTCGTGAAATAAATGGAATTAAGCCTAAAATAAATAACCATGGATATATAAAGATATTAAAAGGAAAGTATCCCTTAATTAAGGATGGAGTACCATTAGACTTTGAAATTGGAGAAGATTACAGAAGCTTAATAATTACTGGACCCAATGCTGGTGGAAAAACAGTTGTGTTAAAAACAGTAGGACTCTTAACTTTAGCAACGCAATCAGGATTTCATATAGGAGCAAAGGAAGGAACTGAAATGTCTTTATTTAATAAGATATTTGTAGATATTGGAGATGATCAAAGTGTAGAAAATGCCTTAAGTACATTTTCATCTCATGTTAAGAATCTAGCACAAATTTTAAAAGAAAGTAATAAATCTACTTTATTATTATTTGATGAAATAGGTAGTGGAACAGAACCAAATGAAGGAGCAGCACTTGCAATTGCTATATTAGAAGAATGTTATCATAAAGGGTGCATAACAGTTGCATCAACACATTATGGGGAAATAAAAAATTTCTCGAAGGAACACCCTGATTTTGAAAACGCAGCAATGGAATTTAAGAAAGATACACTTGAACCACTGTATAAGCTTTCAATAGGAAAATCAGGAGATAGTAATGCTTTATATATTTCAAAAAAGATGGGTATAGATGATAATATTATTGAAAGAGCAAGAAAATATATAGACTCTAAAGAATATAACTATAACCTAGTTAAAGAAAGTAAAATTTCTAAAAAGAAAACTCAAAAGAGTACAATTGAATATAATTCATATTCAATTGGAGATAAAGTTAGACTTTTAGATAATAATAAAGAAGCAATAGTATATAAAGAAATGGATGAACTAAACAATATAATAGTTTTGTGTGATGGTGAATTTATTGAAGTCAATTATAAAAGATTAAATCTAGAAATAAAGGCTGAAGACCTTTATCCAGAAGGATATGACTTAAATCAATTATTTGTAAGTTATAAAGAAAGAAAGCTTGAAAGAGATATTGAAAGAGGATCTAAAAAGGCTTTAAAGAAGATAAGAAAAGAGCATTTTATAAAATAAAATTAAGAGGATGTCTGAAGCATCCTCTTTTGTTTTGGAGATTAAACTTTTGATTGTTATAAATATATTCAAAAAAGATATAGATAAATAATATAAATAGTATTGAATAAGTAGTGAAATTGTGTTATATATAATTTATACGAATTATATAAAATATTTAAAAAATAATATTCGATATATAACGAAAGGATGAAGAGGAAATGAAGAAAATATCAACATTGATGATTATGGTTTTGGTTATGGCAATATCAGTATTAGGTGGATGTAGTGCTGGAAATAAAAGTGGAAATGATAAAGTATTAGGTGTAATTGGCGCTATGGAAGAAGAAGTTGAGATATTAAAAGGTAAAATGGATATAAAAGAAACCGTAGAAGTTGCAGGTATGGAATTTTATAGAGGTACATTACAAGGTAAAAATATAGTTTTAGTGCGTTCAGGAGTTGGAAAAGTGAATATGGCTACATGCACACAAATATTAGCAGATAAATTTAATGTAACAGCACTTGTAAACTCAGGAGTTGCAGGTACACTTGATACAGAGTTAAATCAAGGAGACATAGTTATTTCAACAGATGCTGTACAGCATGATTTTGATACTACAGTATTTGGAGATCCACTTGGTGAAATATCAAGATTAGGAATTACTTTTTTTGAAGCTGATAAGGATATGATTGAAATAGCTAAAAAAGCATCAGAAAATGTTTCAGGTATTCATATAAAAGAAGGAAGAATAGCATCAGGAGATCAATTTGTAGCTGGTGGAGCTATAGCTGATAGAATAAAAGAAAATTTTGGAGAAGTATCAGCTGTTGAGATGGAAGGAGCTTCAATGGCTCAAGTTGCATATTTAAATAATATACCGTTTGTTATACTTAGATCAATATCAGATAAGGCAGATGGTGGTGCAGATTTATCATATGAAGAATTTTTACCTATAGCAGCTAAAAATGCGAGCGCTTTAGTTGAAGAATTTATAAAAATTTACTAATTAAAAATTATATATGTAGTTTATGTGAAACTCTCATTTTAATATTAAAATGAGAGTTTTTTAATACATAAAAGTATATATATAAATTTTACTTAGTTTTATGAATTGAAATAGAGTGAAAATTTATATATCTATAATTTTTTATTGTTTAAGTTATTATAATAAATATTCTATAATCCTATTAAAAAGGTATATAATAAAAATAAGATTATTAAATATCTTAAAGGACAGTGATTAATAGTGAAAAAAATAATAAATAGAGAATTAAATAAATTAAATAAAAAAGAAAATAAACTGCTTAATAAAAGAGAAAATAAATTTATTAAAAATAAAGTAGCACCAATTTCAGATAAGATTGAAGAAAAAATACCACAAAAGTTGAAAGATACATTAGAAAGTGCCTTTTATAATGGATTTAAATTAGTGTTAGAAAAGGGAAGTAAGTATATAGAAAAGTTATATAATAAAGATAAAATTCAATTAGAACATGATGTGAATAATTATTCATTAGATAAAAAAGTTACTAGAAAAAGCATAAAGATAATGGATTCTCAAGGAAAGAAAAGTAAGATTATAAACTCTACCATATCTACAATAGAGGGAGCAGGTCTTGGAGTGTTGGGTATAGGATTGCCTGATATACCATTATTTATTGCAATGATATTAAAGACAGTTTATGAAATTGCACTAAGTTATGGGTTTAATTATGAAAGTGAAGAAGAAAAGATATATATATTAAACTTAATAAATGTTGCTTTAACAAATAGTAAAGAAAAAGTACTTTATAATGAAAAATTAAATGAAGTTGAATATAAAATAGATTCTAATATAGTGATAAATAGAGATTTAAACTTAGAAATTAGAAGTACATCACAAGTATTGTCAGAAAGTTTGTTAATGGCCAAATTTATTCAGGGATTACCTATTGTTGGAGTTTTAGGAAGTATAACTAATTATCAAGTCATTAATAAAGTTAGCAAATATGCAAGGATTAGATACAAAAAAAGATATTTAAATAAAAAGCTATAGACTATAATAGTATTTAAACATAGTATTATTTTAATTAGATAAGATAATTAATATTAAAACTATAGCAAAATACTTGAGGTAAGATTATGAAGTTAGTTATAAAAGAAATCAATAATAAAAATTATAATGAAGCATTAAGTTTAAAAGTTAAAAAGGGTCAAGAAGATTTTATTGAAACTGTTGAGGAATGTCTAAATGAAGCAAAGCAAATACCTTTATGGAGGCCTGTAGGTATATATAACTATAATCAAATTATAGGATTTGCTATGTATGGACTATGGGAAAATGAGGGGACCTATGGGAGAGTATGGTTAGATAGATTTATGATAGGAGATGAGTTTCAAGGAAGAGGATATGGAAGTGAAAGCTTAAAACTTATATTAAATAGAATTTATAATGAATATAACCGTAATGAGATATATTTAAGTATTTATGAAAACAATGATTTAGCAACTAAGATGTATGAGAAACTTGGATTTCAATTTAATGGTGAATTAGATATAAATGGTGAGAAAATAATGAAATTAGAAGTATAATAAATATATGATAGGGAGATGAATTAATGATGAATATTAAGTTTGTCACAATTACAGTGAAAAATTTAAAAGAATCAATAAAATTTTATGAGGATGTATTAAATTTGAAAATTGCACGAGAATTTTCACCAATGGAAGGAACTAATATAGCATTCCTTAAAGGAGAAAGTTCAGCAATGATAGAATTAATAGAATATGAAAATAAATCTATAAAAGATGAAGTTAATCATTCAAAAGTGTCTATAGGATTTGAGGTTACAGATTTAGATAATACAATAAAAGAATTAGAAGAAAAAAATATAAAAATTATTAGAGGGCCTATTAATACTCCTGGTGGAGAAAGATTTATATTTATAGAAGATCCAAATGGAGTAGAAATAGAGATAATAGAAGGATTTAATATTAACTAAGTGAGGATTTTTTTATGATAATTATAAGACAAGAAGTAAATAAAGATTATAAAGAAGTAGAAAATGTAATTGAAGAAAGCTTTAAAAGTGCAGAATTTACAGATAATGATGAGCATAACTTAGTTAAAAGGCTAAGAAACAGCAATGAATTTATAAAAGAGTTATCTTTATTAGCTGAAATTAACAATAAAATTGTTGGCCACATTCTTTTAACTAAAGCTTTGATAAAAAGTGAAAATAAAGATGTAGAAACTCTTGCACTTGCACCTCTAGCAGTATTGCCAAAGCATCAAAAGAATGGTATAGGCAAGAAGCTTGTGAATGAAGCTATAGAAAAATCAAAAAAGTTAGGGTATAAATCAATAGTAGTATTAGGACATGAACATTATTATCCTAAGTTCGGATTTAAAAAAGCAAGTAATTATGGAATTAAGGCTCCTTTTGATGTTCCAGATGAAGCTTATATGGTTTTGGAATTAATTCCTAATGCACTTAATGAAGTTAATGGTGTAGTAGAGTATTCAAAAGCATTTTTGATTTAAGTTAAAAAATAATGGAGATATGTATGAACACAGAATTATTATGTGAAATTTCAGATGGATTAAATAAAATAGGATGTGCTTGGGGCATTGGAGGCTCAGTCTTATTAAAGTATCATGGATTAATAGAAAAACCAAATGACATAGATATTTTAATTAATTCAAAAGATTGTGAAAAAGTAATTGAATTTATGAATACAATAGGAAATAAAGTAGAATTGTACTCAAAAGATTCATTTAAAACGGAAAATTTCTTTGGATATAATGTAGATGGAGTTATGGTAGAGTTTATGGGTAATTTTAAAATAAATTTACAAGGCAATAAAATATATGAATTTATTTTAGATGATAAATCAATTGTCGATAATTTAATATTAGAAGATAGTAAAATAAATTTTACTTCTTTGGAAGATTGGTTTGTAGCATATTTAGCAATGAATGACCCAAAGAAAAGAGTTCCTTTAATAAAAGAGTATTTTAAACATAATGGATTAAAACATAAGGATTTATTACAAAGAAATTTAGAAATGAATCTATCAGAGGATATTAATTTATCAATAAAAGAGATTTTGTTACCACATTAATGAATTTTCTAGTTAAATATAAATTAAATTTGCTATAGGAGAGTTTTATTACAATTTTTAAAGTTATAGGCATCATATGTTATATTATAGTTCTTTATATGTGTCAGGGTTAGCATTGTTTGGTATTGTAGTTTATTTTAATCTTTAATATTATTATAGAAACATTAATGGAATTAAAAAAGATGACTTCTTCTCAATATAGAAATCATCTTTTAAATTAGTCTATTATTTTTAATAAACTATCATTAATAAGGTGGAGAGGTTATTATTTATCTACCTTTTTTATTGATTTCTTAGTTCCTTAAGCTGCTTTAATAATTCTAAATATTGATTTTCTAATGGAGCCTTTTTATTTGGATCATTTTCAAAGGATAATAAAGAAATAACTTCTGAAAGCTTATTTTCTAATATTAATATATTTTCTTTAAGAATCTTTTCGTCCTTATCAATCTTAGGTTTAGATTTAAAATTAATATATTCATCGTAACTACCATCAAATTGAATAATTTTATTATTATCTATTTCTAATATATAATCACAAATATTTGAAATAAATTTTCTATCATGAGATACTATTAAAAGAGTTTTATTAGTATTTTTCAAAGCATTTTCAAGAGATTGCATGCATTTAATATCTAAATAGTTTGTTGGTTCATCAAGAATTATTATATTATTGTCTGAAAGTAAAAGCTTACAAATAGCAACTCTTACTTTTTCACCGCCACTTAAATATGAAACTTTTTTAAATACAGTATCTCCCTTAAAGCCAAAGCCATCTAAATTTGTTCTTATAAAACTTTCTTTGAAAGAAGAGTCAATTTTAATATTATCTAATATTGTTTTATCTGGATCTAGTATATCTTGAGATTGATCCAAATATCCAATAACAGCATTTTTAGAAACTTTTATATTTTCATTATTGTTATTGATAATTTCTTTTAGTAAAGTACTTTTACCACATCCATTTTGACCAATTAAAGCTACTTTTCTACCTTTTTTTATTTTGAAAGTAGATTCATTTAATAGAACTCTATCTCCAATAGTAATATTTAAGTTCTTTGCTTCAATAGGATTTTTAGAAGTAAGTTCTAAATTTTCAATAACATCAATTCTTATATCTTTATCTTCTTTAGGTTTTTCTTTTACATCTAATTGATCAATTCTAGTCCTAATAGCTTTTATATTATTTTCTAATTTCTTTTTACCTTTTTGACCACCCATTTTATGAAGCCTAGCTTCTGAATTACCCATCCTTTTAGGTGTTCTTCTAATACCATCTCTTATATTTTCTTTTGATACTATAGCTTCTTCAAGTCTTCTTTTTTCAGTAATATATTGATTATATTCTGTATTTTCTCTTGCTTTTTCTGCTTTTTTAAGTTCGATATACTTAGAGTAATTTCCATTGTAGATATTTAGTTTTCCATCTTTAATTTCAACAATAGTATTACATAAAGAATCTAATAGATTTCTATCATGTGAAACCAAAAGAAGAGCTCCAGAATAATTTTTTAGCATATCTTCAAGAACTTCAATGCTATTACTATCTAAATTAGAAGTTGGTTCATCAGCAATAATTAGTTTTTTATTTTCACTTAAAGCATTAGCAATTTTCATTTTGACTTTTTCTCCTCCAGAAAGATAATCTTTATATTCAGTAGGAGCATTAAAAACACTTTTTACTTTATTAAATGAACAATCATTTAGGCTATTTCCAAATTGACTAATATAAGAGTAACTTGAAGTTAAATAAGATGTTCCTTCATCAGAAGGTTCATCACCAATTAAAATTTTTAAAAGAGTAGTTTTACCAGCGCCATTATCGCCAACTAATCCTATTTTATCTCCATCTAGTATTTCAAATTTGTCTATATCTAATATTAATTTATCACCATAATACTTTTTGATTTTATTTAATAATGCTAATTGCATAAAAAAATCCCTCCTTAAAATGTAGGAGAGAGTATACGACTTTATAGAAGGGTAACACAAATAAACCTTAAGCCAGTAATCCACTCTCCGTAAATTTTTACACAACAAAAAAAGACTCATTAATGTCATAATTTTATTGTGAATTAAAAATTCTAAAAGTAGATTACATTCTCATGTTTGAAATTACCTTTCCCTTTCTTAAATTTTGTTTTCATTTTTCATTATAGCACTATTTAAAATTATTTCAAATGTTTCTATGATATAATTAATAATAAATAATATATATGTTTCAATTTATAAATATAATTAATATAAATGTAGACTTTATTACAACTTATTTATCAGTTAAGAAAAGGTGATAGAATGAAAAAGACAATAGGAATTCTTGCTCATGTAGATGCTGGCAAAACTACATTTTCAGAGCAAGTACTTTATCATACAAAGAGCATAAGAAATAGAGGGAGAGTAGATCATAAAAATTCATTTTTAGATACACATGATATTGAAAAAGAAAGAGGAATTACAGTATTTTCAGAACAAGCTACATTTCAAATTGGAAATTCAACTTATTATCTTATAGATACCCCGGGACATATTGATTTTTCAGCAGAAATGGAAAGAGCATTAGGTATATTAGATTATGCAATTTTATTAATTAGTGGAGTAGAAGGAATTCAAGGACATACAGAGACTATTTGGAATTTGCTAAGAAAATATAACATTCCAACATTCATTTTTATAAATAAGATGGATAGAACAGGGGCTGACTTAGAAAGAGTACTTGAAGAAGTTAATGAAAATTTGGCTAATGATATATGCCATATAGATTCTATTCATGGAATGAGTGAAGAATTAATAGAATTTATTTCTGAGAGAAATGAAGATCTTTTAGAAAGATATTTTAATGGTGATTATGAGGAAGAAATTTGGATTAATGAGTTAAAAAAACTTATAAAAGAAAATAAAGTGTTTCCATGTTTAAGTGGAAGTGCCCTTCAAGATGAAGGAATAGATAACTTTTTGAATATATTTAATGAGCTTACTTATACAAATTATGATGAAGAGGAAGAATTTTCAGGAAGAGTTCATAAGATAAGATACGATAATAATGGAACTAGAATTACTTTTATAAAAGCTATTAGTGGTAATCTTAAAGTAAGGGATGAAATTACTTATGGAATGTTAGATGAAGAAATAACTGAAAAGATAAGTAGCATAAGACTTTATAATGGCAATAAGTTTTCTACTGTTGAAAAAATATCTGCTGGGGATGTGTTTGCAGTAACAGGAATCACTAAGGCTATGCCAGGAGAAGATATAGGGAAAAATAGGGGGAATATAAAGTTTAATATGATTCCAACATTAACATCTAAGATTATTTTTGATAAGTCTTATAACGTAAAAGAAGTTTTGGGATATTTTAGAATATTAGAAAATGAGGATTCAGCATTAAATGTTATTTGGAATGAAACACATCAAGAAATTCAAGTTTCAATTATGGGTAAAATTCAGCTTGAAGTACTTAAAGAAGTTGCATTAAATAGATTTAATTTAAAAATAGAATTTGGACCTTGTGAAATTATGTATAAGGAAACTATAGATAATAAGACATATGGATATGGACATTTTGAGCCATTAAAGCACTATGCTGAAGTTCATTTAAAAATAGAGCCAAATAAAAGAGGAGAAGGAATAACCTTTGAAAATAAGTGTCATGCTGATGATTTAACTACAGGAAATCAAAACTTAATTAAAACACATATCTTTGAAAGAAATCATCATGGACTTTTAACAGGCTCGCCAATTACAGATATAAAAATTACTTTACTAACTGGTAGAGCACATAATAAGCATACTGAAGGTGGAGATTTTAGAGAAGCTACTTTTAGAGCAATGAGGCAAGGATTAGAAAAGGCTAATAATATACTTCTTGAACCATTTTATAAATTTAAAATAGACATAGAGCTTGATTATATGGGGAAGGTTATATCTGATATTCAAAGGCTAAATGGGAGCTTTGATCCTCCAGAAACAAAATTAAATAAAGTTTCTATAACAGGAAGAGGACCAGTAGCTACATTTATGGATTATAGCTCGGAAATACTTACATTTACTAAAGGAAAAGGCAGTATTAGCTTAATATTTGATGGATATGATGTATGTCATAATACAGAAGAAGCAATTGAGAAAATAGGATACGATAAAAATGCAGATATAGAATATTCATCAAGTTCTATTTTTTGTTCAAAGGGACAGGGGTTTGTAGTTCCTTGGGATAATGTCGAAGAATATATTCATTGTGAAATAAAAGAATAAAAGGTAAATTGGGGGAAAGAGATTTATGTATAAAGAAATAAAATTAAAAAATGGGGAAAATTTAATTATAAGAAAAGCTGAAGTTAATGATGCGGAAAAGATGATTGAGTATTTAAATATAGTTGGTGGCGAAAGTGATAATTTGCTATTTGGAGAAAATGAGTTTCACTTAAGTATAGATCAAGAAAAATCACATTTAGAAAATATGGCTAATCAAGAAAATTCTATCATGTTAGTAGGAGTAATAAATAAAAAAATAGTAAGTATAGCCCAAATATCTGCATCAAATAGAAAAAGAATATCTCATAATGCAGAAGTTGCCATTTCGGTAAAAAAAGAATATTGGAGTCTTGGTATCGGAAGTGAAGTAATGAAAACATTAATAGACTTTGCTAAATATACTAATAAAATAAAAAATATAAGCCTTGGGGTGAAAGCAAGTAATACAAAAGCTAGAAATTTATATAGAAAGATTGGCTTTAAAGAAGTAGGAGTTCATAGAAATTTCTTTTTTGTTAATGATGAATACGATGATGAGATATTAATGGACCTATATATTTAAAATAATGAAAGAATGAAAAATGAAAGAATTGAGGATGTTTTGCTCTGCAAAATTTAAATCCACAATTTTTTCATTATTTCATTCCTTAATTACTTAATTCTTTAATTTAAAACAAGTGAGCCACAAGTTTATTTCCATCTTCAAAAACAGTTACAGTAAAGTAATTCCAAGGAACTACTGTTGCTCCTACTCTTGAGATAGCAACTCTTATTTTAAAACTATGTCCAGAGTTTGTATTAGAATCTAAGCCTTCATAAGTTACTCTGTCTAACCTAACTACCATTTCCTCACCACTTGATAGTTCCATTTGACTTCTTAGTGAAGCTAAATCTTTTTTTAATTTTTCTTTATCTTCTTCAGAAATAGGCTCGTATCCTTTTTCACTAGTATTACTATATGTTATTAAATAGTTATATATAGAAGTATCTTCATTTAAGTAGGAATATAATAAATCATTTATAAAATCTATTTCTTTATATTCACCAGAAGTATAGTGAATAGATGTTTGATCATCATAAATATTAGTGCTTTTTTCTATTGCATTAATATCCTTAGTAGAGGTATATGATTTTCCAAATGCTTCAAAGGAAGTAGGGGCTTTAGGTTCTTCTTTTACTGTATCATCTGATTGAATATTTTCTTCAATAGGATTATTGTCAGTTACATCATCTTTTGAGTTTGCGTTTTTACATGAAGTAAAATTCAAAGTAATTAACAATGAAATCAATAATAAAAATACTTTTTTTATTTTCATATGAGCTCCTTTACTAGATAATTATTCCAAAAAACTTATGTAAATTTATTGTATGATAAAACATAAGAAAAGTAAATTAATAAAAGAAAACCTTTAAATATATTTAAAAAATTAAAAAGTGTTTATGGATTAAACAATTGGTTGATAAAATGTAATTTCAGAAATATAATTATATATAAGAATTAATATTATCTAGTGATTAATATTATTATTTTAATTAAATGAACTAATTATATAATAATTTTATTACTATAGTGATTAATAATTAAATAGATTAAATTTAGGAGGAAAAGAAATGTCAGTTAAAATGTTACACACTTGTATTAGAGTTAAAGACTTAGAAAAGTCATTAAAATTTTACAAAGAAGCGTTAGATTTAATAGAAACAAGAAGAAAGGAATATCCAGAAAATAAGTTTAGTCTTGTTTATTTATCTAATGAAGAAGGTGGATATGAAATAGAGCTTACTTATAATTATGATGTTGAAAAACCTTATGATTTAGGAAATGGCTTTAGTCATATTGCTGTTGAAGTAGAAGACTTAGAAGCAATGAGAGAAAAACATATAGCTTTAGGATATGAAGTAACTCCATTTAAGGGACTTCCAGGAACAAAACCTTCATATTATTTTGTAACAGATCCAGATGGATATAAAATTGAAGTAATTAGAGCTAAATAAATTAAAGTAAATCTAGTGGCTTTACAAAAGTTACTAGATTTATTTTTGTATATAATACATAAACTATTTAATGTAATATATAAATTAAACTAAAAATGCTTTTAAAAGGTTAATTATAAATTATATTAGTTAGTAATAAGAAGTTATTAATTTTAAAAATATATAGTTTATATAATAAAAATTATCTAAAAGAAGTATAAATTAACAAGTAATTAGTTTATAATAGAAATAAATTACAATAAATTAAATAAAAGGATGAAGGAGTATTATATATGAGTAAAATATCAATAATTGGAGCAGGCTCAATTGGAGCAACTACTGCCTTTGCCTTACTACAAAAGGAAGTAGCAAGAGAAATAGTTATAAATGATATTAATCAAGAAAAAGCATTAGGAGAAGTTCTTGACTTAATGCACGGTAGTTCACTAAATAGTCCTTGTAATGTTACACTAGGCTCTTTAGAGGATACCAAAGATTCAGATATAATTGTTATAACTGCTGGTGTTGCACAAAAGCCAGGAGAAACTAGACTAGATTTAGTTGATAAAAACTATAAAATATTCAAAAGCTTTGTTCCAACAATATCAAAATTAAGTCCTAATGCAATATTATTAGTAGTATCAAATCCAGTAGATATATTAGCATACATGACTTATAAATTATCTGGATTTCCTAAGGAAAGGGTTATTGGTTCAGGTACAGTTTTAGACACAACAAGATTAAGAAGTTTACTTGGAAAGTACTTTGGTATCGATGGAAGAATTGTTCAAGGATATGTTTTAGGAGAACATGGAGATAGTGAATTTGTTCCATGGTCATCATTAACAATAGGAAATATTCCAATAAAAAATTTCTCAGAACAATTAAAAATAGAATGGGATGAAGCAACAGAAAAAGTTATTGCTGATGATGTTAAGAATGCAGCTTATGAAGTTATTAATAGAAAAGGAGCTACTGCTTTTTCAGTTGCAGCAGTTTTAACAAGAATAGTGGAAGCATTCTTAAAAGATGAGAAAACTGTATTATCAGTATCTACTTTATTAGATGACTATTTAGGGGTTAACAACACATACTTAAGTGTTCCAACAATAGTAGGTAAAAATGGAGTAGAAAAAGTATTAAATATAGAATTATCAGAAGAAGAAAAAGAAAAGTTTGTTTCATCAGCTAAGATAATGAAAGAATATATTGATAGAATCGATAATAATTAAAACTTTAATGTGAAGGTATGAAATTTTAATTTCATACCTTTTAAATTTATATTGGGGATATAGATCGAAAAACTTTCTACTAAATTTTATAAGTGCTTAATAAATATTATGAGTCTATAACGTAATAATAAATCTTTAAGGAATCATCTTATATTAAACATTGATATATATAATATACATATAAATTAGAAATTATTTAAAAGTGTTAACATAGTCGACACTTTACTATTTTTATTGTAAAATATATTATTATTGGGAAAAAATAACATTAATTAAGGTTTAAAACGAAAAATTAAAGCATAGTATAGATAGAAATTATGTTTAATTTAAATGAGTATAATGAGAGGGATACAGTAATATGAAAAAAATTAATATAAGGGAATTTTTTGAAAATAAAATAACAGGATACATTATTATTATATTTGCGGCAATTATATTTGTTTATTTACTTATATCAATATTTTTTACTAATCATTTATTCTTTAATACTAGTATAAATGGAATTAATTTATCATTAAAAACTTATGAAGAGGCACAGGATATACTAAAAGGCTCCATAAGTGATTATAAATTACAAATAATAGAGAGAGATGGCAAAATAGAAGAAATATTAGGAAAGGATATAGAGCTAAAGTTTAAGGAAAACAATAGTGGTATTAACATAAAAGAAGTACAAGCCCCATTAAAGTGGATTGTAGGATTAATTAAAAAGCAAAACTATTATATGAATGATTTAGTAATTTATAATGATGAAAAATTAAAAAATAAAATTAAAGAGTTAGACTGTTTAAATAAAGATATTATTGAACCTAAGAATGTAGGATTCAAATATTCAAATGGTTCATATGAGTTTATTGAAGAGATTTATGGAAATAAGGTAGATGAAAATAAATTATATGAAACTATAGAAAACAGTATATTAAGAGGAGAAGCTAAATTAGATTTAAATGAGAAACTATGCTACGAAAATCCAGAGTACACAATAAACTCTGAAAAGGCAATGACAACTAAAGATACTTTAAATAAGTATGTATCAACCCAAATAACATATTTATTTGGAAATAAAAATGAAGTATTAGATGGAAATAGAATAAACGAATGGCTTAGTGTTAATGACGATTTAGAAGTAATAATAAATGAAAACTCAGTAAAAGATTATGTATTAGAGCTAAGTGCAAAGTATAACACAGTTGGAATAGCAAGAAATTTTAAATCTTCTACAGGAAAAGTTGTTGAGGTTAAAGGTGGATATTATGGGTGGAAAATTAATTATGTAGCAGAAACAAAGATGTTATTGGAAAATATAAAGCTTGGTGCAGTACTTGAAAAAGAACCAATATACACACAAAAAGGTATCAATAGAGATGCAGATGATATAGGGGATACCTATGTAGAAATCAATATAACAAGGCAGCATTTATGGTTTTATAAAGATGGTGAACTTATTACTCAAGGGGATGTGGTAACTGGAGATCCTGGGAAAGGATATTCCACTAAACTTGGAACGTATATGCTTAATTATAAGCAAAAGGAAGCAACTTTAAGAGGTCCAAATTATGAAGCAAAAGTAATTTATTGGATGCCTTTTAATGGGAACATAGGAATTCATGATGCAAGTTGGAGATATTCTTTTGGAGGGACAATATATAAATCAAATGGAACTCATGGTTGTGTAAATTCTCCGTCATATTTAGCAAAAACTATTTTTGATAATATAGAGGAAGGAACTCCTGTTATTTGCTATGAAGAATAGAAATATTAAAGTAAAAGAATTTAAGGTTAGATATGTGTTTTAGACACTAATCTAGCCTTTTTACTTTAAAAAAATAATAATAGATTTACTTTAAGAATGACCTTTTTATAGTAGAAATATATAAAAAATTAAATACTTTATATGATATAATTAGTTTAATTATTATAAGGATTAAGGATTTAACTATGGCTTTAAAGGAGGTCATTTTATATGGCGAAAAGAAGGGTAACATTAAAAGATATTGCAAGAGAAGCAGGTGTATCTGCAGCAACAGTATCATATGTTCTTAATTATTCAGAAAAAGAAAAGATTAGCCATGAAACAAGATTAAAAGTTTTTGATATAGCGAAAAAATTAAACTATGTTCCCAACATGGCAGCTAAATCTTTAGCAAGTAAAAGAAGTTATTTAGTTGGAATCATAATAAATTTAGGTGAAAAAAATCTAAAGAGTAAATTATATGAGTACTATGATTTAACTAATGAAATTCAAAAAGAAGTTTATAAGCTTGGATATGATGTAGTGTTTTTAGCTACTAAAGAACCAAATAAAGATATACAAGTTGGGCAAAAAAGATCATTAGATGCTGTATTTGTTATTGATATGGATAAAAGTAAACTAAAATATCTTACAAGTAATTTTTATGTACCAGTAATATTTATTGATGGATATTTAGAAGATCCGATATTTTGCAAGATATTAAGTGATTATAATGAGTTGTTTAATATATTAGAAAAAAAATCAGAGATTAAAAAAGATTCCTATATTATTATGGAAGATTACTCAAATGAAAACTTAAGAGAAATTGTAAATGAAAGATTCCTAAAAGAAAATATATTTGTAAATAAACATGATAGTGATTTAATTGGATTTTTAGAAAAGCATAAGAATAAAAGAGGTGTAGTTTTAGGGGAGATATTAGGAATGCAAGTAGAAAAATATGTAGATACTAAAGATATAATAGTTATTATTGGATCAGAAGAATCAAATTTATTATTTTCTCATACAAAAACAATTTCTATGAGTAATAAAGAAAAAGCAAAAAAATCAGTTGAACTCATGCAAAAATTAATTAATCTAGATGAAGAGGAAATTATAAATACTACATATATAAAACCAATTTTTAAATATTAGAAATAATAAAAATGTGAGTTTGCACAAAGTTCACATTTTTTTATTTTTTTACTGATTTTAGAGATAAGTTAACATGATGCTTAACAAATATAAGGAAGATATCATAGGAGTGCAATATCAAAGTGTTTTAAATAAAATATTTTTACTTAACAAAAAGCTTTTAGAAATTTACTTAAATTTAGATGAAAATTTGAATTGTACATATGTATGAAAGTTCTTGAATGTAATTGACTACAAAAGGATATATTGTTATACTCAGGTTACTTAAACGAATAAGTTAAACAGAAAGAAGGAGTGGAAATGAAAAGAAAAAAGGCGCTTTTATTATCGTGCTTAGTATGGGGAAGTGGTCAGTTTTTTGTCTGTAAACAACGGATAAAAGGATTACTGTTTTTTATGATGCAAGCTATACTTATAGCTATTGAATTGTTAAGTGGTTATTGGATTGAATATCTTTTAGGCTATATTAAAAATTTTCAAATTAGATTACATGGAGGTTTTTTTACTAAAGGAATTTGGGGACTAATAACTTTAGGAGAAAAAGTAGGAGTAAAAAATGGAGATCATTCAACCCTTTTATTAATAAATGGAATAATTTCAGTTATATTGATTTTTATTTTTGCAGTTATTTATTTTTTAAATGCAAAAGATGCATATGAAACTGGAAAAAAGATTGATGAAACAGGAATATATATAAGTTCAAAAGATTATGGTAAGAAAATATTTGAAAAAAAGTTTCCTTATATAATTCTTAGTCCTATAGCTGTAGCATTTATTTTTGTAGTAGTTATGCCAATTATATTTTCAATATTAACAGCATTTTTAAATTATAATAGAGATCATCTTCCACCAGGAAATTTAATAGATTGGGTTGGTTTTGATAATTTTATTAAGTTATTTAGAGTGCCAGTTTGGTCTAATACATTTTTTCATGTTTTAATTTGGACTATAGTTTGGGCCTTTACGGCAACGTTTTCAACGTATTTTTTAGGAATGCTACAAGCAATAATATTAAATCATAAGTCTATTAAATTCAAAAAATTTTTTAGAACAGTTTTAATTTTGCCGTGGGCAATTCCTCAAATAATATCACTTATGGTATTTAGGAATTTATTAAATGGACAATTTGGACCTATAAATCAATTTTTGTTAGATATTGGGCTTATATCTGAAAGGATACCTTTTTTAACAGATCCAATAATTGCAAAGATAACTGTTATAGTAGTAAACCTTTGGCTTGGATTTCCTATGTTTATGGTTATGATGCTTGGAGTATTTGCAAATTTAGATGAAAGTCTATATGAAGCAGCAGCTATAGATGGAGCAAGTAAATTTCAAATATTTAAACATATTACCTTGCCATTAGTTATGCTTGCTACAGCACCACCACTTGTTATGAATTTAGCTTCAAATTTTAATAACTTTGGCTCTATTTATTTCCTAACACAGGGTGGACCAGCGAATACTTCATATCAATTTGCTGGAGATACAGATATTTTAATTTCATGGATATATAAATTAACACTTGACCAGCAAATGTATAATATGGCAGCAGTTATGAGTGTGTTGATTTTTATCATAATTGGTGGATTCTCTTTCTGGCAATTTAAAAACACTACGTCATTTAAGGAGGTTTAAGAAAAATGAGAAAAAAAATAACATCGATATTATTGCATCTTGAACTTATTTTAATGTCTATAATAGTGTTGGTTCCAGTAATTTGGATTGTGATGTCATCTTTTAATAAAGGGGCTGGATTATCATCTGCAACATTAATTCCGAAAGAATTAAGCTTAGAAAATTATAAAAATTTATTCACTCAAACTAATTATCCAGTTTGGTTCTTTAATACATTAAAAATTGCAATAGCAAATACAGTTTGTTCAGTTACTTTGATAATGATTACGGCATGGATTATGTCTAGATTTAAATTTAAAGGAAAAAAGACAAGCCTTATGACAATATTAATAGTATCAATGTTTCCAACATTCTTATCTATGACAGCAATATACACTTTGTTTTTAACTTTAGGATTAGTCGGAAAGCCAATATCATTGATAATTATTTATGCAGTAGGGGCTATTCCTTACAATACTTGGCTAGTTAAAGGATATCTAGATGGAATACCAATGTCTATAGATGAAGCAGCATATATTGATGGCTGCAGTAGATTTAGATCTTTCTTTAAAATAATACTTCCTATGGCAAGGCCTATAATAACTTATTGTGCAGTTTCACAATTTATGATGCCTTGGATGGATTACGTTTTACCAAATATATTACTTTCAAGTGATAAGAGTAGGACACTTGCTGTAGGATTATTTTCTATGATAGTAGGTAAAGAAAGTTCACATTTTACAATGTTTGCAGCTGGTTCAGTTTTAGTTGCTATTCCAATTACTATCCTATATATGATTTTCCAAAAATATTTAGTTCAAGGCATTGCCTCAGGAGCTGACAAAGGTTAATAAAAAATAATTAAATATAAAATGGAGGAATTTATTATGAAGAGTATATCAAAAAAATTATCAGCATTAGTATTAATGAGTACGATGCTATTTTCACTAGCAGGTTGTAAAGATGTTTCAAAATTAGAGGAAGGAGAAAGTAATGAATCAGTTAGTTCATCAGAAGAAATGAAACCAGAAGATGGAGCAGAACTTCTTTTTTGGACAAACGATATAGAATATGGAAAAGATGTAGCATCTTCTTTTGAAACAAAGTATGGAGTAAAAGTAAACGTTGAGCAAATAGGTCTTGATGGTATGGGAAAAATTATGCTAGATGGTCCAGCAGGAAAGGGAGCCGATATATTTATTGCGCCTCATGATGCTATGAATACTGGAAGAACAGCAGGAATATTTGCAGAATTAGATGAAAGTATTGTAAAAGATTTAGAAAAAGAATTGAATCCAGTAGCTGTTAAGGCAGCCATGTATGATGGAAAAATGTATGGAGTTCCTTATTCAGTTGAAACAACAGCTCTTTTATACAATAAAGATTTAGTAAAAGGAGAACCAGCTAAGGAGTTTGAACAAATAGTTAAGGAAGCTAAGGAATTTAATAATAGTTCAGAAAATAAATTCTGGTTTTTAACTATAGCTAATAATGGATATAATGCGTACCCATTTTTAGGTGCAGATGGATTCCAATTGTTTGGAAATGATGGTAATGATGATGATAATCCTGGTTTTAATACAAAAGCTTTTGAAAATGGACTTGCTAATGTAGCAGCTTTAAAAGAAATAATTCCAATGAAATCAGAAGATTTAAAGACAAATGCAGAAACATTTATAGATGAAAACTTTATTAATGGTAAAACAGCTTATTACCCAAGTGGTCCATGGGCTATAAAGAAAATGAAAGATGCAGGAGTAAATTTTGGTGTAACAACACTTCCAACTATTAATGGAAAATCTATGAAAGCTTTTGGTGGAGTTCAAAATGCTCACGTATCAGCTTATTCTAAATATCCAAAAGCTGCCCAATTGTTTGCAAAGTTCTTAGCATCTAAAGAAGGTGCTGAAATTCTATATAGCAAAGCTAGTAAGGTTACTTCAAGAGCAGATATATCAGATGTGAAGGGGCTTGCAGAAGATAAAGATTTAAGCGTATTCGTTGAACAATTTAAGAATGCAGTTCCAATGCCAGCTTCAAAAAGAATATCATATTATTGGACAATATCAGATGGATTATTAAGTGCAGTATTTGATGGTGCATTAACACCTGAAGATGGAGCTAAGAAGGCACAAGCAGATTTTGAAGCACTTGTACAAAGTGAATAAATAATTTAATGAGCTGTCGCAAATAGCAATTTAATGAAAAGTGGAATAAGTAAAAGTTAAATTGTGCGACAGCTAAATTTATAAAACTGAGATATAGAAATAAAGGAGAAAATATTATGAATTTAGCTGCAGTTATACATGAATCAAAAAGTTCACTATCATATGCTTATGATAAAGATACATTACATGTAAGGATTAAAACAGCAAAGGATGATGTTACGAAAGTTACATTAATTGCACTTGAGCCATTTAATTGGGCTCCTAAAAAGGATGATCCAACGATATATGAGTTTAGATATGATGAAGTTCAATATATAAATATGGAAAAGGAATATACTACTGATTTATATGATTGTTGGTTTGCGGAAGTAAAGAATTTTCCATGGCTTAGAATAAAGTATTGCTTTATATTGGAGAACTCTACTGAAAAGTACGTAGTTGGGTGCAGAGATATAATAAAATATAATGAAAATGAAAAAGCTTTAGATAATTTAAGAAATTACTACAACTTCCCTTACATTAATGAAGAAGATATATATTCTTCACCAGAATGGGTTAAGGATACTGTTTGGTATCAAATTTTCCCTGAAAGATTTCATAATAGTTCAACTATCAATAAGAAAGATATTTTGCCTTGGGGAAGCGATGATATAGATGGATATGGTAAAAAATTTGGAGGAGATCTTCAAGGAGTAATTGAAAAGTTAGATTATATAAAGGAATGTGGTTTTACAGGAATATATTTTACTCCAATTTTTGAATCACCTAGCTCACACAAATATGATACTACGGATTACTTGAAGATAGATCCTGAATTTGGGAATAATGAAACATTCAAATTATTAGTTGAAGAAGCACATAAAAGAGGAATGAAAATAATGATTGATGCAGTATTTAATCATTGTGGTTTTTTACATCCATTTTGGCAAGATGTAGTAAAAAATGGAGTGAACTCAAAGTATTATGAGTGCTTTTATGTTTTAGACGAAAACAAACCTATTGTTCAGGGAGATTTAATAAATGGACTTCCAAAGGATTGTTTAAAGGAAGATTTAAATTACAGAACCTTTGCCTTTACACAAATTATGCCTAAGTGGAATTTATCAAGTGAAATTGCAAGAAATTATCTTTTAGATGTAACTAGGTACTGGACTGAAGAATATAAAATAGATGGATGGAGATTAGATGTATCTAATGAGGTTTCCCATGACTTTTGGAGAGAGTTCCGAAAAGTTGTAAAAGACATAAATCCAGAAGTATATATATTAGGTGAAAATTGGGATAATTCATATCCATGGCTTAAAGGAGATCAGCTTGATGCTGTGATGAATTATGAATTTACTAGCTCTATATGGAGTTATTTTGGAAAAGGCGAAGAAAATAGCCCTAAATATAACTCTAGTCAATTTAAAAATGCAATTAATAATTTACTGTTCATGTACCCTAAAAATGTTGCTGAAAATATGTTTAACTTATTGGATAGTCATGATACTTCCAGAATACTTACATTATGCTATGATAATGTAGAAATATTAAAGTTAGCATATGTATTTCAAATGACTTTTTCTGGAGCACCAAGTATTTATTATGGTAGCGAAGTTGGAATGGCTGGAGGAACAAATAGTAATCGTAGGTGTATGATTTGGGAAGAAGACAAACAAGATAAAAATCTTCTTGAAACTATAAAAAAATTAATAATCCTAAGAGGGAAATATAAATCTTTTAAATCTGTTGATTTAGAATGGCTATATGTAGATGATGATAAGAATTGCATAATATATAAAAAGGAAAGTATGGATGAAAAATTATTTATCATTATTAATAACTCAAGTAATGATGTTGACATAATCTTACCTGATGAAATGAAATTTAATAGATATAATGATATTTATGAAGATGTAAATATAGATCTTAAAGAAGAAATATCGTTAAAGTCTTATAGTTTTAGGATCCTATTGAATATTTAATTTAAAATTATATAATATATGATTTAAAATTAGATATCTCTATTTAAAATTATTTAAAATAAGTATATTAGCAAATAAAAAGGAAAGTTATAATACAAACTTTCCTTTTTTAGTGTAAATAATAGACAAAGATCTCCATTTGAGTTCAAAAATATTTTTAATCAAGTAAAATCAATGGTTTATAAAGGGTCTCACGTTTCGTGAGATCCTTTATAAAAATGAGAGATTAAATTTTTAAAGGCAATAAAGCTTACTCGAAATTGAATAAATTTTATATTAAATAGAGTTCTGAAACTACATCGTTTTATCTAAAAATTAAAACATATATTAAATAATCACAATATATGTTAAATAATTACAAAGGTGCTATAATATACATATTAAATAAATATTATTAATGAATATAAGGGGAGATAATAATGGAGGAAATTAAACAAAGGTATGATTCAGTTAATATTATGAGGATGGTAAGTGCTTTACTAGTTATCGCCATTCATACTTCAATATTTGGAAGTATCAATCAGACAGCTAATGACATTGTTACTAAGAGCATATCTAGAATTGCAGTTCCGTTTTTCTTTATTTCTACTGGGTATTTTATGTTTAAAAATATTAATAGACAAGGGTATATTAAGAGCTTTATAAAAAGGCTAGTAAAAATATATCTAATAATAGGTGTAATTGATGTTTTATTAATTATGCCATATGTTTCTGTAAGGTTACAAGGTGGTTTCATTAAAGCATTACAAGTTATATTAATAGGAGGTATTACTGAAAGTTTATGGTATGTACCTGCAATAATATTATCAGTATTAGTTGTAAGTGTTTTTATTAAGAAAAATTGGGTAAAACCATTAGTAATAGTAAGTATTTTATTATATATAATAGGACTACTAGGGGATAGTTACTATGGGTTAATTGTAAATACACCATTAGAAAAAATAGTTGATATTTATAAAACGATATTTATAAATACAAGAAATGGAATAACCTTTAGTGTACCTTTTGTTGCAATAGGAGCTTTAATGGCAAAAGGTAATATAGCAAATAGTATAAAGAATATAAAATATGCTGTTTTAGGATTTTCTATTTTACTTGGAATAGAAGCATATTTATTGAATGCTAATAATATAGCTATTGATACAAATATGTATATATCACTTATTTTGCTAGTTCCAGCAATATTTCTATGCCTTCTAAATTTAAAATTTGAAATAAGTGAAAGAACTTCTAATATACTAAGAGAAATGAGCTTATGGGTATATTGTGTACATGAAACAATAATGCTTATGTTACTAATATATGTTGGGAATTTTAATACTATAATGATGTTTTTAATTGTATCATCTATTTCAATATTTATTGCATATTTAATTTCAGCAAAAAAAGTAAAAATACCTGCAGTTAATATTAAAAAAGAAAGAGTGATAGCATGGTCATTTTTAGCTTTAGCTATAATTATTTTAGCTACTAACTCAATTAAAGGTAGTAAATCTGTAAATAATTCTTCAACTGCCTTTAATTTAGATGGAGAAGCAACTGATATAGTTGGACCATTATATAAAATAAGTGATGAAAATAGCAGTTTATATATTTATGGTAATTTTATAGCAGGTACTGAAGATATGTATCCATTGAACGAAGCAGTACAAGAAGCAATAAAAAATAGTGATGGAATAGTTGTTGAGACAAATCAACCTAATCCATCAGACAATAGGTATATTGAATTAAGCACTTATGCTAAAGATGACAGTATTGAAAATCATATAAGTAGTGAAGCTTTAGAAATGTTGAAAGAGGTTTTATCAGGAAAAAATATGAAATTTGATCAAGTTAAAAGTTATAGAGCTATGGTAATAGGTTCAATATTTCAAATGTTATATTCAGAGGTAGAAGGGTATTCAATGAATTATTCACCACAAGGTTTTGTAGAGGCCTTTGCATCAAAATATGAAAAAGATAAAATACCAATGATGGATATTTATGAACTTCTAACTGATATGGTATCTGTATCTAATGAAGTAGAGGATGCAAGTATTAAGCTAATAAAATATTATAAAGAAATAAAGCCGGAAAATTTAATAAAGTCATTAGAATTATGGAAAAATGGTGACTTAGAAGCCTTTAATAAATTTGATGTAGTGGAAGAAAGCTTAAATGATAGTGAAAAGAAAGAGTATCAAAAGATCAATGATGTATATAAAAAGCGTAATGGCGAGTTAAACAACAAATATTATGAAATTTACTTAGATAAATTAAAAGACTTTATGAAAGAAGATAAAAATTATTTTGTATCAATTTCCTATGATTTTATGGGAGGAGAAAATGGTATATTAGAGAGATTAATTAAAGAAGGATATAAAGTAGAAAAGGTTGAGAAAAAATGATGATTTAAAAATTTGACCTTATGGGCAAAATATAATTTGATACATTGATATTATATTTTGGAGGTGCCCTATGAAAAGATTAGATAATAAAATTTCTTTAGTAACTTCATCAACAAGAGGAATAGGATTAGAAATAGCTAAAAAATTAGGTGATAATGGGTCAAAGGTTTATCTCGCTGTAAGGAGGTTAGATGCAGGTAAAAAGATTGGAAATGAAATTATTGCAAATGGTGGTAAAGCAGATGTAGTATATTTTGATGCAAGTAAGCCAGAAACATATAAAACTATGATAGAAGAAGTCATTAATAAAGAGAAAAAATTGGATGTATTAGTAAATAACTATGGAGGAACTGATGTAAAAGCAGATTTTGATGTAGTTACAGGAACTACAGAAGATTTTTTTAGAATCGTACAAGATAACTTGCAAAGTGTATACTTACCTTGTAAAGAAGTAATACCTCATATGATAAAAAATGGAGGTGGAAGTATAATTAATATATCGACTATAGGATCAGTAATTCCTGATTTATCCCGTGTAGCTTATGTTGTATCAAAGGCAGCAATTAACTCTTTAACACAAAATATAGCAGTTCAATATGCAAGGCAAGGGGTTAGGTGCAATGCGATATTACCAGGTCTTATAGCAACTGATGCTGCTATGGACAATATGTCAGAGGAATTTATAAAAGGGTTTTTACGACATGTTCCATTAAATAGAATTGGAAAGCCAGAAGATATAGCAAATGCAGTAGTATTTTATGCTAGTGATGAATCATCTTTTATTACTGGAGATTTAATTGAAGTTGCAGGAGGATTCGGACTTCCAACTCCATTGTATGGGGATTCTATCACAAAATAAGAGAGAATGTATAATTGTTTTATGTAGTAATATATACTGTAAAGGAAATTAATGTTATAATAGTAAAAAAGGGGGATTTAATATGAAAGATAATAGAATTAACTTAGTTATAAAATCTTTACTTTGGGGTATAGCTTGGCTTGGGGTAGCAGCATTAATAGGATTTATAATAACTAAAGTAACACCTTATAAAAACTTTGAAAATATCTTATTTATAGAAGGTATCATATTAGTTTTTGTAGGAATCTTTGCATCAATATCGGGTGATCCAATGGGACTTTCTATGCAAGGGCTTGGACAGAATAGTGCTCAATATGCAGCTATTGCAAATTTAGAAACTACTAAAAGGGAAAAAGAAAAATCTAATAGAAAGTTAGATGTAGCACTAGCAGTTAGTACATTTTCTTTAATATTAGGTGGCTTGTTTAGCGCAGGTGTAACTTTTATTATCTAGTTTTATAGAAAGCTATTAGGAGTTATAGAAATTAGTATAAAGCTTTTTATTAGTATTATTTATAAAAATATATAATTAAATTTTTTCATCAATATCAGCAGATTCAATTGCCCTTTCACTAATGGGAGGGGGTAGAAGCTATAGAGCAGAAATAGATATCTCATTTGCTTTTAGTAGTTTATCTTTAATAATTGGTGGAATTTTATCTACTGCATTAACTTTTATAATGTAAATTAGAATTTATGTTTTTATAATAGAGTTGCTATTTAAATTATAGCAACTTTATTTAGTTTTAAATATTATATTTAGATATATTTATTAAGTAATAAATATTATTAATTAGTCTTGATTTAGTATAGACTATTATAGTATTATTTTATATAACTAGCAGAAACTAATATTTAAAATAATTAGTTTGCAATTTAGAAATAAAAATAAGATATGTTAATATTATTTTGTAAAAATTATAAAATTAATAAAATTGAAATAAGACTATGCTTTGGAGGGAATTATGTTAAATATAGGATGTCATTTATCAACTACAAAAGGTTTTGAAAATATGGGAAAAGAAGCACTACAAATTGGAGCAAATACATTTCAGTTCTTCACTCGTAATCCAAGAGGTGGTAAAGCAAAAGAAATAGATATGGATGATATGGAAGGTCTTTTAAAAATTGCAAGGGAAAATAACTTTGCAACTATTTTAGCACATGCTCCATATACATTAAATGCATGTTCCGCAGATGAAAGAACAAGAGAATTTGCAAGAGAAATGATGGCAGATGATTTAAATAGAATGGAACTTATGCCAAATAATTTATATAACTTTCATCCAGGAAGTCATGTAAAGCAAGGGGTAGAGGTAGGAATTAATTACATAGTAGATTTACTTAACTCTGTATTAAGTAAAGAGCAAACTACAACAGTTTTATTAGAAACAATGGCTGGAAAAGGTTCAGAAGTTGGAAGAACTTTTGAAGAAATAGCAGAAATAATATCAAGAGTTGAATTAAAAGAAAAAATGGGAGTTTGCCTTGATACTTGCCATATTTATGATGCAGGATATGATATAGTAAATGATTTAGATGGGGTTTTAGAAGAGTTTGATAGAATAATAGGATTAGATAGATTAAAAGCAATTCACTTAAATGATAGCAAAAATCCATTTAAAAGTCATAAAGATAGACATGAAAAAATTGGAGAAGGTTCTTTAGGATTAGAAGCTATAACAAGAATAATTAATCATCCAAAGCTTAAACATTTACCATTTTTCTTGGAAACTCCAAATGAATTAGATGGTTACGCCAAAGAAATAGAACTATTAAGAAGTAATTATGTAGAATAATAAAATTTCTTGCTATCTAGTAATTTCTTGTGTAATATTTACTTATCAATACGGAATTTTTATAAATTGTAAATATAAAGGCTACGATAACTAGATATGTTCCATAAGCTAAATAGCTACGCAAAGAAGTTCTAGGCTTGGAAAAGCTACTATGCCAAGAGTTTTGGTTAACTCGCTGAGCTCAAACAATTAAGCAACACTAAGGCCTAGTAGTTCTTCTAACGCCAAGCACTTCTAATTGCTCGCTATATGCTTATTCCACAATCTATTTATCTTCGCCAACTTATATTTTGCCACTTTAAACCATTAAACGAAGAATTAGCCTCATTAATGCTATGTTTAAATTGGAGATATTATATAAAAATCGGAAAGTTAATACATATCATTATGTTTAATTTGCAATTTATAGCAAGGAGTTGTTTTAGATATGGAAGATTTAAAAAATGCTATTTGTGAAATGTTAAAAGAAGAAATTATAAAGATAGTTATTAGTAATAAAGCAAATAAAGAAGTTGAATATAATAAAATAAATTTTTTACTTAAGGAAAATAATAAGGGGAAAAAATATTATCAAATAGAAAAATTTACTGATAAGCAAGTTTTTCATGAAAATATTGAAATTAATCAATTAGAAAAATCATTATTTAATGCTTTATATGAAAATTATAAGCAATTATCAGCATGGTCTAATGAAACCTCTTTTGATTTAAAAATATCAAAAAAGGGAAAAGTTTTTTTAGGAAAGAAAAAGAGTAATAACTCAAATCTTTCTAATAAGAGCCATAATAAAGAAAAAAACTATATATTAAAGGAAGGTATGATAATAGAACCTTTAATAGATTTGGGGGTTTTTACTAAAGAAGGTAAGGTCATAAATTCTAAATATGATAAGTATAAGCAAATAAATAGGTTTATTGAGATAATAGATGATGAAATAAAGAAAAATGAATATAAAGAGCTTACTATATTAGATTTTGGTTGTGGAAAATCATATTTAACATTTGTTTTATATTATTATTTTGTAGAGATAAAAAAGATAAATGTTAAAATGATAGGTTTAGATCTTAAAGCTGATGTTATTAAAAAATGTAATGAAATAGCTAAAAGATATAAATATGATAATTTACATTTTGAACTTGGTGATATAAATGGTTATAAATATGAAAATAATGTTGATATGGTAATAACACTACATGCTTGTGATACAGCAACAGATTATGCATTATATAACGCAATAAAATGGAATGCAAAGATGATTTTCTCTGTACCATGTTGCCAACATGAGTTTAATCATCAAATGGAAGCAAACACATTATCTATATTAATTAAATATGGTATAATTCAGGAAAGAGTAGCAGCATTAATGACTGATGCAGTAAGGGCAAATCTTTTAGAAGCAGCTGGCTATAAGACACAGCTTTTAGAATTTATTGATATCGCTCACTCACCTAAAAATATATTAATAAGAGCTTCAAAATCTAAAATTTCAATTGAGAAAAAGGAAAAAGCTTTAAAGGAAGTTGATTCACTTATAAGTGAATTTAATTTTAATCCAACATTATTAAATTTATTGAAAAAAGATGATTTAATATAAATTACAATGCTGTACTTTTAAAGTACAGCGTTTTTTTATATTAATGATTAAGTTACACTAACTTTGATAAAAATAATATGGAATAGTTCAATGACAGCAAACTATAAAATGAATGGGAGGACATATATGGAGATGAATGAATTGAAATTATATATAGAAAAGAAATTGAATAAAGAATTCATAGGTCAAAGAGAATTTTTTAAAGAAATATCAGAATATTTTATAAATAAAATAGAAAATGAAGATAAAGGGATTTTAATTGTAGCAGGACATAAAAATACATTTAAAAAGGTGAGTATAAGATGTATTTTTGAGGAGTTATATAAAAATAAACTAATAAGAAATAAAAATTTAGATGAAATTGATTTAGCATCTTATAATTTTAATTTGGGATATAATGCTTTTTTAACAGACCTATATGAAAAGTTAGGTAATAATAAATCAGAAGGTGTAATGTTTAAAAATGCAGAAAAAGCATCAAAGGAAATAATGAAGATATTATCAAATATATATCCTAATACTTGTATTCAATTAAAACATGATTATGTAATTAAGAACAAATTTTTAGTAGAAGCTAAAGAGCAAGATAAAAATAAAATTAATAAGATAGTGTGTCATAATAAGTTTTTTATATTTATTTATAACTATGAAGATAAGAATGAATTTGAAGATTTTTTACAGGTATCATTAAAAAATAGTGATAGAATTTTTTATACTAGAGAGCTTACTGAAAAAGAAAAGAATATAATTATAAGAAAAAAATTAACAAATGAGATTGAAAAGATAAAAGATGATTTTGGGATACAAATTCTATTAGGATTTAAGGACAGTGGTAACGAAAAAGAAAAATTTAGTGTTTGTGAATATCTTCAAAAGAACTTTAGTAAAAATAGTGGTTTTGATATTACAGAATATATATATTATAAATTGAGTGATCCTTTAAGAAATTTAATATTAAAAGAATCAATAGAAGAGGGAGAAAAGATACTAGTATATGTAGATTATAATAAAATACATTGTAAGGTGAATAATGAGATATATAGATTAAATAAATATTCCACCCCTACTTTAGATGAGGTTAGATATAAATTAGAATCTATAATAGGGGTTAAGGATCTAAAAGAATTTTTAATAAATATAGAAAATAATTATAAGGTACAAAAAATAAGAGAAAAGCTAGGAATGAGAACATCTAGAATATCTTTAAATATGATATTTGCAGGAAATGCAGGTACTGGAAAGACAAATGCAGCAAGGATAACTTATGAATATTTAAATGCTTTAGGATTATTATCAAAGGGAGTATTTGTTGAGGTTAGCAAGGCAGATTTTATAACAGAAAATATTAATGAAACTGCTAAAAGAACAAATGATATAATAAGTTCAGCAATAGGAGGAGTACTATTTATCGACGAAGCATATGCTTTGTGTGAAAGCGAAGATGATAAGGTTGGAAAGGAAATAGTAGATGCTTTATTAAAAGGAATTGAGGATAATAGAAATAATTTAACAGTTATATTGGCTGGATATGAAAAAGATATGGAAGAATTTTTAAGCTTTAATCAAGGACTTAAATCTAGATTTCCTAATACAATTCATTTTGAAGATTATAATCCAAAAGAAATGTATGAAATTGCAAAGCAAATTGCAAAAGCTAAGGGATATAGAATTGCAAAAAATGTTAAAAATGATTTGATAGATTTGTTTACAAGAAATCAACTTACAGGAAAAAATGATTTGGGGAATGCGAGGTTTGTAAGAAATATAATAGAAAATGCAATTATATATTCTTCAAGAAAATATTTAAATAGTAATAAAGGTGAAATAGATTTATTAGAAAGAGAAGATTTTAACTTTAAGGCTAGTGCTAAATTTGATTTAGAAGAAAAATTAAAAGATATAATAGGTTTAGAAGAAGTTAAAAATCTTTTAAGAAGTCAATATAAGCTTTTAATTGCTCAGGAAAAAAGAAAGTCTGTTGGAGTAAATACAAAAATAGATCAAAATTTAAATATGGTATTTGCAGGTAATCCTGGTACGGGAAAAACAAGCATAGCAAGGTTAGTTGCAGAGATGCTTAATAGCATGGGATTATTAAAAGTAGGTCAGTTGGTAGAAACAGATAGATCTAGTTTTGTTTCTAATGTGCAAGGAGAAACCTCTAAAAAGACAGAAGAAAAATTTAAAGAAGCTTTAGGTGGTGTACTATTTATAGATGAAGCTTATACTCTTGCTAATGATAGTTTAGGAAGAGAAGCTATAGAAACACTCCTTAAATTAATAGAAGATTATTCAAAAGAAGTAATAGTTATTTTAGCTGGATATGAGCAAGAAATGGAAGAATTCTTTGATGTAAATATAGGACTTAGATCAAGATTCCCATTGTGGACTAATTTTGAAGATTATAATCCAAATGAACTTTTAGAAATGTCTATAAGACTAGTTGAATCAAAAGGATTTAAGCTATCTAAGAATGGATATACAGCACTTAAAAAGAGTTTTGTTGATATATATGAAAATTCTGATGCTCAATCAGGAAATGGTAGAATGGTAAGAAATTATGTTGAAAATTTAATAAGAATTCAAAGCATAAGAATTGCAGAAGAAGATATAAGCGTTTATGAAATGAATTTAATAACTTCTAAGGATGTTGAAAAGCTTAATACTTCTCAATATGACAATGAATTTGATTTAGAAAAAAGATTAAAGGATTTAATTGGAAATGAAGAAGCCAAAGAATTTTTAAGAAATCAATATAAATTAATGAGAGTAAAGGAAAGACGAAAGAGATTAGGATTATCTACTGATATAAATAGATATATGAACATAATTTTTACTGGAGATATTGGAACGGGTAAAAAAACTGTGTTAAATATATTATCTGAAACATTATATAGTATGGGTGTTGTAAAAGCTAAAAGTATAGTAGAGCTCAATAAAGAAGAAATTATAGATAATATAAAAGATGGAATATCTTTTGAAGATATTTTAAATAAGCAAATTGGCAAAGTAGTTTATATAGATAGTGCGGAGTTCTTATTAGAAGATACATCAAATAGAATAATAAAGGACTTAATCAAATTTATAGACAAGAATAGTAATAGAATAGTTATAACTTTATCAGGAAAAAGTAAAGATATTAAAAGTCTTATGCAGTTAAATCCAGAATTAAATTATAGGTTTCCATCAATGTTAAACTTTAAAGATTATAACAAAGATGAATTATTTAATATGGCACTAAGCATTTTAGAAAATAAGAAATATGTTATAGATGATGAATCTAAAGAAACTTTAAACAAGACAATAATAGAATTAGATGATAATAGAAATTTAAGTTTAAGAAATGGCTTAATGATAAAACAATATTTAGATATTCTTATTAGAGAACAAAGTATTAGAATTTGCGATTCTAAAATAAATCCTAAAGAAATGAATACAATAATCTCAAGTGATATTACTAAGAGTAAGAATCAATTTTTATTAAAGAATATTTTTGATTGATGGTTTTAAATATAAGCGTAGAAGATATATATGAAAATAGAAAAGCAATAGGGGCAATAGAATATTTATATATTTTATTTATTCATTGTTTGTAGTTACTATTAATTTCTTTATAGTAACTACATATATTTGAAATTTAGAATTTGGGTTAATAGATATAGTAGTTAGTTTTGTATGAAAACAAAACTAACTACTTTTTTAATAAAAGATTATGAACTTATTTATATAAATAAATTGGAATAGTGTGAAGGTACTAGTATCTAAATTAATTATCAATCTAATAAAATAATTTATTAGATATTTAAAGGCTTGATATTATCTACATCTATATTAATACATTCATTTACTTCTAAAATTATATGGCTACCTGAATAAGGTTTGCCATTTACTAATATTATAACTTTATCTACGCCATAATTATATCCATAAGTTAATGCTAATGATTTTAAAGCAGCGGCTTCACTTCCAGAACCAAGATTACTTAATAAATTATAATAAGATTTTGACAAGTCAACAGTTAGTGTATTATTTTCTCTATCTAGCTTAGCTGAACGAATAGATAAGCTATCGCCAAAATTAAATAAATTTTTATCTGGAGGATTTTTTAGTTCATTTGATAATGCAGTTACTAAGGCACCATCTATAACTTCAATAGGTTTATCTTTATAATAAAATACATCGTCAACGCAATTGTAGTAATATATTCTTGAATTTATAGTCTTTTTTACAGCATTAGTTTCGCTATTATTACCAGTATTAGAATTATTGTAAGAAGTTTTAGAATAAGGGATAGCAGAGCTATAATCTACATTAAAATACCCATTAGGAAGATCACCTTTTAAAGAAGTATATAGCTTATCTCCAAAATAAATGGCAACTTTATCAACATTTAAATTATAAGCATAGGTGGATATTAATGAAGATAATAATCCGCTTTCTGTTGAAGATCCAAGAGTCATTTTATCAACATACGAAGAAGAAAATACTACAGTTAGAAGTTTTTTATTTTCATCTAATTTAGCAGAAGTGATTTCTACTTCGTTAGTTAAATTTAAAAAATTGTTGTTAGGGGAATAGTTTTGAAGCTCTTTGGTTAAAGCTTTTACTATAGCTTTGTCTGATATTTGAATTTCTTTATCTATATAATAAAGTTTCAATTTTGAAGAATCGAAATAAAATAAACGAACTTTAGTATTAGTAATTGATTTATTTTCATTAGAGTTATTATTTGATGGTTTATCATCAGATGGATTATCCTTATCCTTATCATCATTTGGATTTTTTTCTTCATCAACAATATTTTTTGAAGGAGTAGATACTGGCTCATCTTTACTTTTATTACATCCAATTAAAATAAGTGAAAATACTAATGAAAATATTAATAGAAATAATCTTTTTTTCATAGAATCACTTCCTAAATTTAATATCAATATAGTGTATTATTATACATAAGTATTATTGACAAAAATATAAAATTAATAAAAGTTTAATTTATTGTATAAATATTTGAAATATAATATAAATTAAAATAGTAAGGGACTATTATATTAATGGAAGGAGAAACAATGAAGAAATTTTTAAAAGTTTTAGGGATAATAATTTTAGTAGTAGTTTTAGTAGGTGGAATTTTTCTATATTCTATAAGAGATAGAATATCTTTATATACAAGTGTATTAAAGAAATATAGTGAGTTTGTAGAAAATGAAAAAAGTTTAACAGAAAATTTGTCGTTAAAATCTATAGATTCTATTGATTATGATGATATTATATATAAAAACACTAATGGAGTTCCATTAACTCTTGATATTTATGGACCAAAGAAAAGTGTTAAGGGTGGTTCACCAGTAATATTATATGTGCATGGT
The DNA here is from genome assembly GCF_015555225.1 of Clostridium sp. D46t1_190503_E9. Classification (NCBI taxonomy): domain Bacteria; kingdom Bacillati; phylum Bacillota; class Clostridia; order Eubacteriales; family Clostridiaceae; genus Clostridium; species Clostridium sp. D46t1_190503_E9. The sequence goes on along the minus strand of NZ_JADNKB010000012.1, from coordinate 40,390 downwards.
GGAAGCTGGGTGTATGGAAATAATGAAATACCAGAAGCAATATCACCACTTTTAGATGCATTTAGAGAAGAAGGCTTTACAATAATAAGTACTAGCTATGAGCTTATGAAAGGTGAGGAAAATTTCAGTAAACAAATTAGTGATGTAAAAGATACAATAAGATGGATACATAAGAATAAAGATGATTATGGATTTAATGCTGATAGGATAGGTGTTATAGGTGCATCATCTGGAGCACACTTAGCATTAATGGCTGCATATAGTAGCGAAGATGAATTTGTTGATTCACAGGAACTACAAGGTTATCCATCAAATATAAAGTATTTAATAGATTTTTTTGGACCAACAGATTTAACAACTTTAGATACTAGCAATGTTCAATGGGATTTAGAACAAATAATAAATTCAGTAGGAGAACAAAAGGAAGATATTTTAAAACTTTATAGTCCAGTGAATTATGTAGATAAAAATGAGCCAAATACGTTAATAGTTCATAGTAAACAAGATAATACAGTACCTTATGAAAATGCAGAAATATTATATAATGAGCTTAAAGAAAAAGGAAATAAAACAGAACTTATAACATTAGAAGGAGCTAGCCATGATTTTTCACAAATAAATATAGATGAAATTGTATCAGTTGGCATAAAAATGTTAGAATTTATTGCAAAAAATATGTAGACTACATTATAAATGAATATTAAATAATTTTTAGCAAACTCTATTTATATAATAGTTAAACTAATTATATAAAGGAGAATATTTATGAAAGTAATTGTAATAGGATGCACTCATGCTGGTACATCAGCTGTTGTAAATTTAAAAGAATTATATCCAGATTCAGAAGTAGTAGTATATGAAAAAAATGATAATATTTCATTTTTATCATGTGGAATAGCTTTAAGTGTTGGAGGAGTAGTTACAGAGCCAGAAAAGCTTTTTTATAATTCTCCTGAAAACTTATCTTGCAGTGGAATAGTTGCAAAAATGAAGCATGAAGTGTTAGATATAGATTTTGATAATAAAAGGATTAAAGTTAAGAATTTAGTAAGTTCAGAAGAATTTGAAGATAATTATGATAAACTTATTTTAACTTTAGGTTCTTGGCCAATAGTTCCAAATTTAGAAGGACTAGATCTTGAAAATATATTATTATGTAAAAATTATAATCATGCTAAGATAATTGATGAAAAGAAAGATTCAGCAAAAAATGTTGTTATAATTGGAGCTGGATATATAGGTGTGGAGTTAGCTGAGTCATTTGAAATGTTAGGAAAAAAAGTAACATTGATTGATGCAGAAGATAGAATTATGTCTAAGTATTTAGATAAGGAATTTTCTGATATTGCAGAAAAAGAGTTTACTAATAGAGGAATTAAATTAGTTCTAGGAGAAAAAGTAGTAAAGTTTAGCGGCGATAATGGAAAAGTTCAAAAGGTAGTTACTGATAAAGGAGAATACGAAGGTGACTTAGTAGTACTTTGCATAGGATTTGCTCCAAGCACAAAATTAGTAAAAGGAAAATTAGAAACTTTAAAAAATGGTGCAATAATAATAGATGATTATATGAGAACTAGTAGGGAAGATGTTTTTGCAGCAGGAGATTGTTGTATGGTAAGATATAATCCAGCAAAAGATAGTAGATATATTCCTCTTGCAACAAATGCAGTTAGAATGGGAATGTTAATTGCTAGAAATATAAAAGAGCCAAAATTAAGGTATATGGGAACACAAGGAACATCAGGAATAAAGATTTATGATGAGTGTATTGCATCTACAGGGTTAACAGAAGAAGGAGCAAAACTTACTACAAATTTTGAAGTAGAAAGTGTAACAATAAATGAAAAAAATAGACCTGAATTTATGCCTACGTTTGAAGATGTTATGTTAAAATTAGTTTATGAAAAAACTACAAAAAGAATTGTTGGGGGACAAATTGCTTCCAAAGTAGATATGACTGAATTTATGAATACTCTTTCAGTTGTAGTTCAAAATGAAATGACTGTTGAAGAACTTGCAATGACAGATTTCTTCTTCCAACCACATTTTAATAAACCTTGGAGTATTTTAAACTCTGTAGCATTAAAAGCATTAAAATAAAGGTTGAAAATAGAGTTTATAAAATTATAGCTTATCAAAATGATAAAAATAAAAAAATAGCACTAAAAAGCTTATAAAATACTGGATTTAACCAAAGTGATAAAGGATTATCAAAATGATAATCCTTTATTTTTTTAATAAAATAGTCTTTAAAAAGGCCTTAAAATCATAAAAATATTAAGAAATCATATTAATAATTAAAGAAAAAGTTGGCATGGGTTTTGCTTAAAATATAAATGATGATTTTAATAATAATATTAAAAATTTAATATATTAAAACTATAAGGGGGAAAAGAATATGGATTTTACGAATATTAAATCACAAGCAGAGGGATATAAAGTTCAAATGACTAAATTTTTAAGAGATTTAGTAGCTATTCCTGGAGAAAGCTGTGAAGAAAAAGGTGTTGTTAACCGTATAGCAGAGGAAATGAGATTATTAGGTTTTAATAAAGTTGAAATAGACCCACAAGGTAATGTGCTAGGATATATGGGAACTGGTGAGACATTAATAGGATTTGATGCACATATTGATACTGTTGGTATAGGAAATAGAGCAAACTGGAACTTTGATCCATATGAAGGATATGAAAGTGAAACTGAAATAGGTGGACGTGGTACTTCAGATCAATTAGGTGGAATAGTTTCAGCTGTTTATGGTGCAAAAATAATGAAAGATTTAAATCTTTTAAGTGAAAAATATACAGCTTTAGTTGTAGGTTCAGTTCAAGAAGAAGACTGTGATGGACTTTGCTGGGAATATATAATTAAAGAAGATAATATAAGACCAGAATTTGTAGTTTCTACAGAGCCAACAGATGGAGGAATCTATAGAGGACAAAGAGGTCGTATGGAAATTCGTGTTGATGTTCAAGGAGTTTCATGCCATGGTTCAGCCCCGGAAAGAGGAGATAATGCAATTTATAAAATGGCTGAAATATTAATGAATATTCGTGACCTTAATGAAAATGATGCAGCTGATGATAAAGAAATCAAAGGATTAGTAAAAATGTTAGATGAAAAATATAATAAGGAATGGAAAGAAGCTAATTTCTTAGGAAGAGGTACAGTTACAACTTCTCAAATATTCTATACTTCTCCAAGTCGTTGTGCCGTTGCTGATTCATGCTCAGTATCTTTAGATCGTCGTATGACTGCAGGTGAAACTTGGGAAAGTTGTTTAGAAGAAATCCGTAATCTTCCAGCTGTTAAGAAGTACAATGCAACAGTAAGTATGTATAACTATGATAGACCAAGCTATACTGGATTAGTATATCCAATTGAATGCTACTTCCCAACTTGGGTAATTCCAGAAGATCATATTGTAACAAAAGCAATGGAAGAATCATACAAAGGACTTTATGGAACAACAAGAAGTGGTGCTGCTGTAACTGAAGAAATGAGAAAAGCTCGTCCACTTACTGACAAATGGACATTCTCAACAAATGGAGTATCAATAATGGGACGTAATGGAATTCCTGTAATAGGATTTGGACCAGGTGCAGAAGCAGAAGCACATGCTCCAAATGAAAAGACTTGGAAAGAAGATTTAGTTAAGTGTGCTGCTGTATATGCTGCATTACCAACAATTTATTGTGCTAATAAAGAAAAATAATAAATTAATAATTGAATAAATAAAAATCAAAATAATGAAGGGTAGGAATTTTAAAATGGCTTTAATGGACAAGTATATTAATGAACTTAATCAATTAGATTTTTCAAAAATGTATAATGATGACTTTATGGAGACTTGGAAAAAAAGTGACGATGAATTAAAAGCTGTCTTTACAGTTGCAGAAGCTTTAAGAGATTTAAGAAAAAATAATATTTCTACAAAAATATTTGATAGTGGACTTGGAATTTCTTTATTTAGAGATAATTCAACTCGTACAAGATTTAGCTTTGCATCAGCTTGTAATCTTTTAGGATTAGAAGTACAAGATTTAGATGAAGGAAAATCACAAGTAGCACATGGAGAAACTGTTAGAGAAACAGCTAATATGGTTTCATTTATGGCTGACGTTATAGGGATAAGAGATGATATGTATATAGGTAAAGGAAATACTTATATGAGAGAAGTATCAAAGGCTGTAAGAGAAGGATATGAAGAAGGAACATTAGAACAAATTCCAACTTTAGTAGATTTACAATGTGATATTGATCATCCAACACAAGCTATGGCAGATGCTCTTCATTTAATTAATGAATTTGGTGGAATAGAAAACCTAAAAGGTAAAAAAGTAGCTATGACTTGGGCATATTCACCATCCTATGGAAAGCCATTATCAGTTCCTCAAGGTATTATTGGACTATTAACAAGATTTGGAATGGACGTTGTTTTAGCTCATCCAGAAGGATATGAAGTAATGCCAGAAGTTGAAGAAATTGCTAAAGAAAATGCTAATATTTCAGGTGGATCATTTACAAAAACTAATTCAATGGAAGAAGCATTTAAAGATGCTGATATCGTATATCCAAAGAGCTGGGCTCCATTTGTTGCTATGGAAAAGAGAACAGATTTATATGGAAATGGAGATTTTGATGGAATAAAGGAATTAGAAAAGGAATTATTAGCACAAAATGCTGAACATAAAGATTGGCAATGTACTGAAGAGTTAATGAAGACAACTAAGGATGGAAAGGCATTATATTTACATTGCTTACCAGCGGATATTACAGGAGTTAGTTGTGAAACTGGAGAAGTTGATGCTTCAGTATTTGATAGATATAGAAAACCTCTATATAAAGAAGCTAGTTATAAGCCATATGTTATAGCAGCTATGATTTTCTTAAGTAAGGTTAAAAATCCACAAGAAGTTTTAGATAAATTAGAGTCAGCTAAGAAAGAACGTCAATTTAAATAAGCTTAACACTATAAATAGGCTTTTATCCTAGAATAGAAAAAGATGGATAAAAGCCTCTAAAATATTTAGAAAAACTCAAAATTTAAATCATAAATTCTAAGGGAGTATATAGGGAGAGAAATTATGAAAAAGAAAATTGTAATAGCATTAGGTGGGAATGCATTAGGAAATAATTTAGAAGAGCAAATGGGTGCAGTTAAGTCAACTGCAAAGGCTATAGTAGATTTAATTGAAGAAGGACATGATGTCGTTATATCTCATGGAAATGGACCTCAAGTTGGTATGATAAACCTTGCTATGGATGCATTAACTAAGTCAAATCACAAATATTCATCTATTCCAATGTCTGTATGTGTTGCAATGAGTCAAGGATATGTAGGGTATGATTTGCAAAATGCACTTAGAGAAGAGCTATTAAGTAGAAAGATAGATAAATCAGTAGCAACAATTATTACTCAAGTTGAAGTAGATAAGAATGATAAAGCATTTGATAATCCAACTAAACCTATTGGAAGTTTTATGACTAAAGAAGAGGCAGATATGTTAATTGCAAAAGGTGAAAGTGTAGTAGAAGATGCAGGAAGAGGATATAGAAGAGTAGTTGCATCTCCAAGGCCAAAGAGTATTATAGAAATTAATACAATTAGAAGTTTAGTAGATGCTGGACAAGTTGTTATAGCCTGTGGTGGTGGTGGAATTCCAGTAATTAAAGAAGGAAATCACTTAAAAGGAGCTAGTGCAGTTATAGATAAAGATTTTGCTAGTTCTACATTAGCAAAAGAGTTAGATGCTGATTTTCTAATTATATTAACAGCTGTAGAAAAGGCTGCTATAAACTATGGTAAGGAAAATGAAAAATGGTTAGATAATGTTACAGTTGAAGAAATGAAAAAATATGTTGAAGAAGGGCATTTTGCTCCAGGATCAATGAAACCAAAGGTAGAAGCTGGAATAGAGTTTGCAGAGTCAAAAGAAGGAAGATATGCTCTTATAACATTATTAGAAAAAGCTAAAGAAGGAATTCAAGGAAAGACTGGAACAAGGATTATTAGATAATTAGGAGGTTTAATAATGGGGGAAAATATACTGTGGAAAGAAAATACCATGCCAAAAAGTAAAAAAGATGGTGATTTGGATTTTTTAAGTATGGATGAAATAAATAAAGCTAGAAACTTTCATAAGAGTTTTCCAGAATATAGTGTTACACCATTAATTAACTTAGAAAATTTAAGTGAAAGATTAGGACTTGGAGGAATTTATTTAAAAGATGAATCATATAGATTTGGTTTAAATGCTTTTAAAGTTCTAGGTGGATCTTATTCAATGGGAAAATACTTAGCACAAAGGTTAAGTATGGATATATCAGAATTGCCATATGAAAAATTAACTTCAGATGAAGTTAGAGAAAAACTTGGTGATATTACTTTTGTTACTGCAACAGATGGAAATCATGGAAGAGGAGTTGCATGGACAGCTAATAGATTAAAACAAAAGTCAGTAGTTTATATGCCAAAGGGATCTTCCTTAATAAGGCTTGAAAATATCAGAAAAGAAGGAGCAGAGGCTTCAATCACAGATATGAATTATGATGATGCTGTAAGACTTGCAGCTAAATATGCAGAAGATCATAATGGAGTAGTAGTTCAAGATACTGCTTGGGAAGGATATGAAGAAATTCCAGCATGGATAATGCAAGGATATGGAACCATGGGACTTGAAGCATTAGAGCAATTAAGAAATGATTATAAAGTAGAAAGACCAACGCATATATTCTTACAAGCAGGGGTTGGTTCACTAGCTGGTGGAATACAAGGATTTTTTGCTTCTGTATTTGGTGAAGATTGCCCAACTACCATTGTAGTTGAAGCTAAAGAAGCAGCATGCTACTATGAATCAGCTATGGCGAATGATGGAAAACCAAGAGCTGTTGGTGGAGATATGCCAACAATAATGGCTGGACTTGCATGTGGTGAAGTTAATATAACAGGATTTGAAGTTTTAAAGAATCATTCTAAAGTTTTTGTATCAGCTCCAAATTATGTTGCAGCAAATGGAATGAGAGTTTTAGGAAACCCACTTAATGGAGATAAGAAAGTTGTTTCTGGAGAATCAGGGGCAGTTACTTTAGGGTTAGTTTATGAATTAATGACTAATCCAAAATACAAGGATTTAAAAGAAAGTATTGGACTAGATGAAAATTCAAGAGTTCTTTTATTTAGTACAGAAGGAGATACTGATCCAGATAAGTATAGAGAAATTGTTTGGGAAGGAAGCTATAATAGATAATTGACAGTTGATAGTGCATAATTGATAATTAAGCATCTTTTTAGGAATTTTAGGTCTAGAAATTTAGATAGTATAAATGTGTAAAAAGGGTCTGTATCAAAATAAATTTTGATATTAGCCGATAAAAAGGGAAGTTCTGATTAGATTCGAACTTCCCTTTTTGCGTATATACAAATAACAGAAAAATTTCTGTTTAAGTTCAAAAACGCCTTTAAGCAAGTAAAATCAATGGTTTGAAAGGGGCTCGCGAAACGCGAGCCCCTTTATAAAAATAAGAAATCAACTTTTCTAATGCAATAAAGATTACTTAAAATTAAATAAATTTTATATTAAATAGATTTCTGAGACTGCATCTATTTTATTTAAAACTATTTAAATAAAATATTAATAATAAAAATAGGAAAATACTTGAAATTGATTCCATTAGTATATATACTGTATATATAGATATAAACAGTATATATACTGTTATTTATAAGGAGGAACTTTTATGACTGCTTTAATGGAGATAGAAAACTTAGAGAAGAATATAGGAAATTTACATTTAAGAGGAGTTAATTTTAAAATAGAGCCTGGTTATATAGTTGGATTAGTAGGTGTAAATGGTTCAGGTAAAACAACACTTATTAATACAATGTTAAATTTATATAAGAAAGATAGTGGAAGTGTAAAAATTAATGGCATTTCTATGGATGCTAATGAAAAAGATGCAAAAGATCAAATTGGTTTTGTTCTTGATGAAAATATGTTTGAGGATACTATGAGTGTAATAAGTAATGGAAAAATTTATGGAAGTCTTTATAGTAAGTTTGATGAAAATTTATTCCGTAAATTTTGTCAGCGTTTTGAAGTACCTCTTAAGAAGAAAGTAGGTAAGTTATCTACAGGTTTAAAGGTTAGATTCCAGTTAGCCTTTGCTTTATCTCATGATGCAAAACTATTTATAATGGATGAACCAGCAGCAGGGTTAAACCCTCTATTTAGAAAAGAGCTTATAAATTGTATGCAGGAAATTGTAGAAGATGGAACTAGAAGTGTGTTATTTTCCACTCATATTACAGAAGATCTTGATCAAGTTGGAGATTATATAGCTTTACTTCATGATGGGGAAATATTTTTCTATTTAAGTAAAGAAGAGCTTCAGGAGAAGTATTTAATTATTAAAGGTAGTAAAGAGCAAATTCAAAATCTTAAGGTCTCTAATATTATTTATCGAGAATATGGAGAATATCATAATTGTGCTTTTATTGAAAAGGTAGAGGGCGAAGATTATTTAGATATGGAAGTTAAAGTTCCAATAATAGAAGAGGTCATGTATTATTTAGAAAAAGGAGGGTACTCTAAATGCTAAAAATTATTATAAGTGATTTATTAGTAAACTTAAAAAGGTCTTGGGTAAGTGTAGTACTCAATATTATTTTATTTATTTTAATAACTATTTATATACCATCTTTTGTATTGGCTACAAATATACCAGCGGATATTCCTAGAACAAAAGAAGCTGTAAGTAAATTATTATTGGAAGAGCATATGATAAGGCTTATTTTCCCTGTTATATATAGTATGGCATTTATTACAATGTTTGATATAACAAAAAAAATTCCATTAAGGCTTAGTAAAGCAATGTTTGTATGTGCAGCAGGTGAAAAGGAAAAAATGAAATATATGTACTTACAGTTATATATAAAGATTATTTTTGGATTTATGTTTATTTTTATAGCAAGTTATAGTTATATAGGTAAAATATTTCTTAATAAAGGTATAATATTAAATTTAATAGAGCTTATTTTATGGTTTTTTATTATATTAGATATTAATTTAAAAATAGGTATAGGTGAACAAGGATTAAAAAAGAAAGATAAAGAAGGATATATAATATATTCTAAAGAGGAAGAAATAGTTAATTATTATTGGATTTGTTTATTAATGCTGGAGGCTATAGTTTTTTATTCATTGTCTATTCTTAATATACAATTAAATTTTTTAGGGGGAATAGGCTGGATTATAGCTCTTATAGTAAATGCATACATTGCTTACCATTGTATAAATCCAATTTTAAAGAAATCTCTTTCATATGAAGATGTTTATAGGCAAATACCAGATACGAAAGAAGGTTAATAATGAATATTATTTTAGATACAGATAGTAATATTTCAATTTATGAGCAAATAGTTAAATCTATAAAAAATTCAATCATACAAGAATCTATAATGCCAGGAGATTTATTACCATCCATTAGATCTCTTGCTAGAGATCTACAAATAAGTGTAATCACAACAAAACGTGCATATGAGGAACTTGAAAAGGAAGGGTTAATTTATTCAGTTCAAGGTAAGGGGTTTTACGTAAAAGAGCCAAATCGTCAAAAGCTTCGAGAGGAGCAGCTTAAAGATTTTGAAAATAATTTTGAAAGTTTAATTAGTGAGGGTAAAAAATTAGAACTTACACTTGAAGATATGCAAGATATTTTAAAGACTCTATATGAAGGGAGATAGCCTTTATGACAAATAGTATACAATGTGAAAATATAGTAAAAAAATATAAAGATTTTTCACTTAAATCAGTTTCTTTAACAATTAAACCAGGATATCTTACAGGGCTTATTGGAATAAATGGCGCAGGTAAAACTACACTTATTAATATTATATCTGGATTAGATACTGACTTTGAAGGGAAAGTAAATATAAATGGAATTGATATAAAAAAGAATACTTCTGAAGCAAAGCAAGAAATTGGTCTAATTTCTGAAAAACTTTCATTTTTTATGGATAAGACAGCATATGAAAATGGAGTACTTCTTGGAGAATATTTTAATAATTGGAGTATGGAAGATTATTATATATGGCTAGATAAAATGAATATTCCTAAGGGGCAACCATTATATCAATTTTCTAAAGGAATGAAAATGAAATTTCAAGTATGTTTTGCTATGGCACATAGTCCCAAATTTCTTCTTTTAGATGAACCAACAGCGGGATTTGATCCTGTTTTTAGAAAAGATTTTTTAAATATGCTACAAGATATATTAAATAAAGATATTGGAATTCTTATGTCAACTCATATAACTAGCGATCTTGATAAGATTGCAGATTATATTATCTTACTTGATAATGGTGAAATTAAAATAAATGATACTAAAGAAGCTCTTGAAGATAATTTTAAAAGAAAGCAATTAGAAGATTCCTTAAATAAAAAATTTCACATAAGTGATTTACTTTAAAAATAAGGAGGTATAGCAAAATGAGCTATTTAGAAAATGAAAAAGAAAGAATAAAGTATCATTATCAAAAATTAGTGCTTGGAGTATTATTATTTTTCTACTTTGTAGTAATTCAATCAGATGTTTCTTCTCATAAAGTTATATGGGGGAAGGGGTTGGATCCTAAACCTATTTCTTTTATAAATCCTATATTAGTTTTTGGAGTGATTATATTGATACTATATCTTAATAATCATTTATTTTGGATAAAGGAGCAAGGAAAACGAGTTTTTATATTAAGGAAATATGATACTATACCTCTTAGTAAAAAGGAAATGTATAGTTCAAAATTAAAAATAATAATTAATAATTTACTAACTTTTTTGTTAGGGGATATCATAATTTATGCAGGAACTATGATGTTTAATTCTTATTTAGAAATTGATATTTGGATGAATGTTATGGAAATATTACAAGTGCTATCAGCTTCAGCAATTTTAATAGGGTTTCTTTTAATAATAAATCTTATTCAGGATAATAAAACGAAAAAAGAAGCTTAAGTAAAGAGTAGTAGATACTATTCCCAATAAAGTATGTTAGATTGAAAACTTCTTTATTTAACATACTTTATTGGGAATTTTTTAGTTAAGTTTACTTAAAGATGGCTATAATCATATATATAATAATTTTACTAAGTTCATATTTAGTTCATAAAACTAAAATATTATTTAAACTACCGTAGTAAAATTTATTGCAGGAGGAAAAGTATGTTATCGCTAAAAAATATAAAAAAATCATATGTAACAGGCGAATTTAAACAAGTTGCTTTAGGTGGGGTAAGCTTAAACTTTAGACAAAATGAATTTGTAGCAATACTTGGACCAAGTGGTTCAGGAAAAACTACTTGCCTAAATATTATTGGAGGATTAGATAAATATGATAGTGGAGATTTAATTATAAATGGGAAATCCACTAGAGAATTTAAGGATTCAGATTGGGATGCTTATCGTAATAATAGTATAGGATTTATTTTTCAAAGTTATAATTTAATAAGCCACTTAAGTATTTTAGACAATGTAGAAATGGGAATGACATTAAGTGGAGTTTCATCTGCTGAAAAACATAAAAAAGCTTTAGAATCTTTAGAAAGAGTTGGACTTAAAGACCACGTTCACAAAAGACCTAATCAGCTTTCAGGTGGACAAATGCAAAGAGTTGCTATTGCAAGAGCGCTTGCAAATGATCCAGATATAATACTAGCAGATGAACCAACAGGAGCTCTTGATACTAAGACTAGTATTCAAATAATGGATCTTATAAAAGATATAGCAAAAGATAAGCTAGTTATAATGGTAACTCACAATCCAGAACTAGCTAAAGAATATGCAGATAGAATAGTTGAATTTAGAGATGGTAATGTTATTTCAGATACTAATCCATTAGAAGAGGAAAAAAGTAATAATTCGTATAGCCTTAAAAAGACAAGTATGAGTTTCTTTACAGCATTAAAGTTATCAGGAATGAATATAAGAACTAAAAAATGGAGAACTTTCTTAACAGCATTTGCATCAAGTATAGGTATTATAGGAATAGCATTAATTTTATCACTTTCAAATGGATTTGATAAGCAAATAGATATTTTTGAATCAGATACCTTATCAGGATTTCCAATTATGATAACTCAAAAAGCTGCTGAAGTTGATATAAATAGTATGATGGAACATAGCAAAGAAATGAGAAAAGAGATGTCTGGAGATGGTGAGGAAGATGGAAAGTATCCAGAAACAGATGTTATTTATCCATATAACACTAAAGAAAATACATTTATGCACAATAATAAGCTAACAGAAGAATATGTAGACTATGTTGAAAAAATAGATAGCAATTTACTTTCAGGAGTATCATATACTCGCTTAGTCAACATGAATCTTTTAAAAAGTGATGGTAATGTTGCAACTCCAGTAAGTGTTTCAGATTTAAATTTATCATCTTATCCAATAAAGCTAGATAATAGTACAGAAGGATATTTAGAGACATCATATGACTTACTTTCAGGTGAATATCCAAAAGAAATGACAGATTTAGTTTTAGTTGTAGATGAATATAATAAAATAGATACAGCAATTTTAGATGCACTTGGAATTGATAGCAATAAAGAAGAAATTAACTTTAATGATATTATAGGTCATGAATTAAGAGCTATATTAAATAATGATTACTATACTAAGGTTGGAAATTACTTTACACTAGCAGGAAATCCTAGTGACATGAGTGAAATATATAATAATGAAAGAGCAATTCCACTTAAGATAACTGGAATCTTAAGATTAAAGAAAGATGTGACTATTCCTGTTTTATCCTCAGGTCTTGCTTATTCAGATGAATTAAGTAAGCACTTTATAGAAGATGCTAAAAATTCAGAAGTAGCAAAAGCTCAGCAAGCAGTTGATTATAATGTATTCACAGGAGAAAGATTTGATAAAGTAAGTGATAGACCAGATAGCAATAATCAAAATACTAAGGAAAATATACTTTCTTCAATAGGGGCAGTTGGTACTCCATATATGATTACTTTATATCCAAAAGATTTTACAACAAAAGAAGCTGTAACTGACTATTTAGATGATTGGAATGAAGGGAAAGAAAAAGAAGATGTTGTTATATACAATGATATGGCAAGTACATTTGTAAGTTTATCAGGTGGAATAATGGATGCTATAACAATGGTTTTAATAGCATTTGCTGCAATATCTTTAGTAGTTTCATTAATAATGGTTGGAATAATAACTTATATTTCAGTTCTTGAAAGAACAAAGGAAATAGGAGTATTGAGAGCTTTAGGAGCTAGAAAAAAAGATATAACTCGCGTGTTTAATGCAGAAACATTTATTGTTGGAAGTTGTTCTGGTATTCTAGGAATAATAATTGCTTGGCTATTAACATTCCCAACAAATAATATATTATATAAGATAACAGATTTAAAGGGTGTAGCAGTTTTAGATCCAGTTCACGCTATTATATTAATAGTTATAAGTGTATGTTTAACTATGCTAGGGGGATCTATACCAGCTAAAATGGCATCTAAGAAAGATCCAGTTGAAGCTTTAAGAACAGAATAATTTTAAAAGTAATAGGCAAATATCTATTAAGGTATTTGCCTATGTTTTTAACTATACTATAATATTTAGTTAAGAGATAGTTTTTTAGTTAAGAGGTAAATTTTGAGGAGAATATAATGATAAACATATTAATTGTTGAAGATGACAAAAGCTTAAGAAGATTAATGGAAGTATTTTTAAAGCAAAATGGATATGAAATATATTTAGCAGCGGATGGAGAAAAAGCTATTGAAATATTTGAAGATAAGCATATTGATTTAGTAATTTGTGATATTATGATGCCAAAGATAAATGGATATGAATTAGTAAAAGATTTACGTAATTCAAATTATGAACTCCCAATTTTAATGGTTACAGCCAAAGAAACTATAGAAGATAAGAAAAAAGGATTTTTAGTTGGGGCAGACGATTATATGGTAAAACCAATTGATTTAGATGAAATGCTTCTTAGAATAAATGCACTTTTAAGAAGATCAAGAATATCCAATGAACATAAGTTAGTAATTGGTGATGTAGTTTTGGATTACGATGCGTTAACAATAAAAAAAGGATCAAAGGTAGTAGAACTAGCTAAAAAAGAGTTTTATTTATTATTTAAATTACTTAGCTATCCTAAACAAATTTTCACTAGAAATCAACTTATGGAGGCAATTTGGGGTATAGATATTGAAAGTGACGAAAGAACAGTAGATGTCCACATTAAGAGAATAAGAGAAAAGCTTAGTGATTTTAATGAGTTTAGAATTGTAACTGTGAGAGGGCTTGGTTATAAGGCGGAAAGAAATATATGAATAAGATATATAATTATTTTAGACATACTTTACAAGGAAAAATAATAGTATATTTTTTTACAACAATTCTTTTAAGTAATATAGTTACATTTTTTATCGTATCTCCAATAGTAAATAGTAAAATTTCAAAACATAGTCAATACTTAATTCCTATTATGAAAGAGTTTCATGGATTGAAGTTTATAATTTTAGTGATAAGCTTTATAGTTTGTTTAACATTGTTATGCTTTATTTCTAGAATAGTAGTTAAGCAAATACAAAAATTGACTAAGGCAACTAATGAAGTTGCAGAAGGAAATTTTGATATTAAATTAGAAACAAAAGAAAAAGATGAAATAGCTCAATTGATTTTTCATTTTAATGATATGACAAAGAAACTAAAAAATACAGCTTATATTCAAAAGGATTTTATAAATAATATTTCACATGAGTTAAAGACTCCCATTGCATCTATCCAGGGATTTGCTAAGATTCTCAAGAATAATAACTTAAATGATGATGAAAGAGAAGAATACCTAAATATTATAATTGAAGAATCCAAAAGACTTGAAAACTTATCAAGTAATATATTAAAAATATCTAAACTAGAAAATCAAGATGCTTTAGAAAATCAAAGTAAGTTTGCATTAGATGAAAATATAAGAAGAGCAATACTTTTATTGCAAAGCAAGTGGATTGAAAAGAATATTAAATTTAATTTAGATTTGGCAACCACTTATTATTATGGTGATGAAGAGCTATTTTTACAGGTTTGGAGCAATATTATAGAAAATGCAATTAAGTTTTCATATGAAAATGGAGAAATCAATATTAAAATAGAAAAAAGTCTTGATTTTATAAAAGTTTATATACAAGATGAAGGGATAGGTATGAATAAAGAGACAGTAAGTCATATATTTGATAAATTTTATCAAGAAGATAACTCTAGAAATGATTTGGGTTATGGATTAGGACTTACAATAGCTAAAAGAATAGTTGAAATTTCAAAAGGAAATATTGTTGTAGAAAGTGAGTTAAATAAAGGAAGTACTTTTATTATAAATTTAAGTAGAGAATGATAGGCTTTGGCAAGCAATTATTTAATTTAAAGATTTAAATGTAAGTAGTATTTCAGACTGGAATACTACTTACATTTTTTTTGAATTGCTTTCAGTAATTTTTACATTAAGTATAAATATTTAATTGTGAGATATTCCTATTTATAAGAATATTAATTTCTGTTTTTATTTAAGTATGTTTTTAATGTATCAACTATTTTTGATATATCTTCTTTAGTAACCCAATAATGAGTTACAAATCTCATTTGACCATTTTCAACATCATTTATTTTAATATTATTTTCTAAAAAGTAATTTACTAATGCTTTAGTATCTATATTAGAATTTTTAAAACTGAAAAATACCATATTTATTTTAACATTATCTAAATCAACACTAAGTTCAGGGATTTTATTTAATTCACTAGCTAAAAGCTTAGCATTTTCATGGTCATCTTCTAATCTTTTAGACATATCATTCAGTGCAACAATTCCTGCAGCTGCAAGGAAACCAGCTTGTCTTAGACCACCACCCATAAGCTTTCTCTTTTTTCTAGCTTTAGTTATAAAATCTTTGCTTCCAGCTAAAATTGAACCAACAGGGGCACATAGTCCTTTTGATAAGCAAAACATAACTGAATCACAATATTTAGTAATTTCTTTTACATCAACTCCAAGGGCTGTAGAGGCATTAAATACTCTTGCTCCATCTAGATGAACAGGTAAATTGTATTTTTTTGCTGTATTAAATACATCCTCCATATTTTCAAGAGTTAACACATTACCACTTGAATGAGCATTTTCAATACAAATTAAAGATGTAGAAGGAAAGTGTATATCATCATCTTCAAAACGAATTCTTTTTTCTATATCGTGAGAATTTATAATACCATTTGGGGAATCTATAGTTCTTAGCTGTACACCAGCAATTACAGAGCTTGCCCCAACTTCATGAGCAACTATATGATTAGAATCAGCTATAATTACCTCACTACCTCTTTTACAATGAGTAAATAAAGCAAGTTGATTACCAAAAGTACCACTTGGAACAAAAAGGGCAGCTTCCTTACCAACTATTTCTGCAGCAAGAGCTTCAAGCTTTATAACAGTAGGATCATCTCCATAAACGTCATCACCTACTTCAGCATTAATCATAGCTTCTTTCATAAAATCTGGTTGCTTAGTTACTGTATCACTTCTTAAATCTATAAAATTTTTCAATCAAAACACCTCATTTACATAAATTTATAACAATTATTAACACTATTATAATATAATAGAAGTAGATAATAAAACTAATTTATAAATAATATAGATATTATTTATTTTAAAGCAATAAAGGAGTTGTTGTTATGGGATCAGAAAAAAGAAGCCTAGAGAACATGAGAATATTTGGAGCTTTCGGATTAGTTTTAGGATTTATAGCTAATTTAGATTACTATTTTAAATACAAAGGAATTAAAATTCCATTTTTTAATAATATAGATATAAATTCTATAAGTATAATGATGATATTTTCTATAATAGCATTAGGAATTTTTTCTATAAGTAATATTAAGTTAAATGCAGAAGAGGATATACTTATAGAAGTTAAAAAGAAAACAATTATCTTAAAGATAGTATGTATTCTTTTTGTTGTTTATTCAATGATTATAGCCATATTATCTAAAGATCCAGCTTTAGTTAGAATAGAAATATTAGCTGAAATAATTTTAATTTTAATATATATAATTGAAAGAAAGATAAAATTATTACAAATTACCGATAGGCAATTAAAATGGAAGAGGGATTATGAGTATCCAGGTAGTTATAATAAGGAAAGCAATATATTTTGGAGAATGAAATCTAAGTTTTCGCCCCATATTAAAGTTAAATGGAAAGATAGAATCAATAGGGTTAGGTGGATAAAGTTATTATTAATTATATTTTTATTATCAGGATATTTCGATAAAGAGTTTTATATATTTTTAATATTATTTATTCCAGATTTTATATACTTTTTTGAAGTTTTATTTGGATTGTATACTAAAACTAGTGGAATATGTACAGGAGTTGTAGAAACTACAAAAGGATCTACTAAAATACCGGTTTATAGAATCTATATTACTGATTATGAAAATGAATATGAAATATCATTTAGCGTTAGAGATTATTGCTATATTGCTGAGAGAGATGAAGTAGTTGTAGTTCATAGTATGATAACGAAGCGAGTTATAGAGGTTCAAGGAATAAGAATGGATATTTTATAAAATAATAAATTAGGCTATCATAAATTAATTATTAATAAATTTTTTATAATTAATTTATGATAGCCTTTTCATTTAAAGTTTGAAAATAGAAGTTACTTTAGATATATGTTATTATATTATTTATGTAATAAATACTTAAATGACGGAAAAGGATAGGTGAAGAAAATGAAAACTAATTATCATACACATAATTATAGATGTAACCATGCTATTGGAACAATAGAGGATTATGTAGAGGAAGCAATAAAGGAAGGTTATGATGAAATAGGAATATCAGACCATCTACCTCATCCAGGCAAAAATATAGATAATGGAAATAGAATGTCATATGAGGACTTAGATATTTATTTTAAGGAAATAGATGATGCTAAAGAGAAATATGGAGATAAGATATCAGTAAAAAAAGCAATAGAATGTGAGTATTTTGAAGATTATCATTGGTTATATGATGAATTTAAAGAAAAATATAAAGTTGACTATTTATTATTAGGAGTACATTTTTTCCCATATAAAGGTGAATGGCTTTATGTAGGTGGAGTTAAATTAACTCCAGAAATTTTGGAATGCTATATAGACTATGTAATAAAGTCTATGGAAAGTGGATATTTTGCTTACATAGCTCATCCAGATTTATTTGCAGTATCATATAGAAATTGGGATGAACACTCAATTAAAGCATCAAGAAGAATTTTAGAAGCAGCAGAAAGATTAAATATGCCTCTTGAAATCAACATAAATGGATTTAAAAGAGGGAAAGTTAAATATAACTTAGGTGAAAGATATTTTTATCCTGTAGAAGAGTTTTGGAATTTATCAAAAGAATATAATGTTAAAAGAATACTTGGGGTAGATGCACATGAACCTGAAGATTTAAGATTTAGATTTAGGGGAGAAGAATTTGCAAAAAAATTAAACTTAGAAATTATAGATAAAATATAAAATAAATTAAAAGTAACAAATGTTACCGAAAAATATTATGATCCTATGTTACACTATCATTATAAAATTAGTAATGGATATTGGAGGAAAAAATAGATGAGCTTATATTTAGGAAAAATTCACTATTGGTTATTTAATAAAATAGTTTGGTTTGAAGGACTTGAAGAAGAAATAATTGCTTTAGCAAAAAATGAAGGATTAGATATAGAAAATTTATCAAAAGAAATAAATAATAAATATGGAGAAAAGTTACCTAATCTTCCTCTTGAGCAAATGATTGATACATCAAATATTCACGGATGGTTACAAGACAAGATTCATTCTGCAGAAGGAAGACTTGCAACATGGACTGGTAAGCTTTTAGAAAAAGAAAACACAACTTCTAAGCTAGAAGGTTTATATATGAATCAAGGTATAAAGGCTGCAAAAGAAGCAAAAGAAGAAGGAAAGCCTGTAAGTAATGCTGTTGAAATATTCAATGCAGTAAATGATTATATATTAGATGGAATGCCTTGTGATAGAGTAAATGAAGTAATTTCACAAGATGAAAATAAAGTTGTTTGGAAGAGAAGAATTTGCGTTCATAAAGATATATGGGATGCCGCAAACGGAGATGTAAATTATTTTTATACTTTAAGAAACTTATGGATAAAAGCTTTTGTTAATGAAGTTAACAAAGATTTTAAATATAGTGTATGTGAAAATGATGAATTTTCAATAGAAAGAGTATAGGGGATGAGAAAATGAATGCAATAGAATTAATGATGGAAGAGCATAAAAATATAAAAGAAATGCTAAAAGTAGTTAGAAAAGCTTGTTTTTCTGTTTTAGAAGGTGGAGAAGTTAACTATGAAGATTTCTATAATATGATACATTTTATAAGAAATTATGCAGATTCTCATCATCATAAAAAAGAGGAGATAATGCTATTTAATAGAATGGTTGATGAAATTGGTGAAACAGCAGAAAAGGTAGTTAAATACGGAATGTTGGTAGAGCATGATCTTGGTAGATTATATGTAACCAATTTAAATGAAGCATTAGAATCTTTAAAAAATGGAAATGCTGAAGCTAAATTAGACGTAATAGCAAATGCTGTTTCTTATACAAATCTTTTAGAAAGACATATTCATAAAGAAGATAATGTAATTTATAAGTTTGCAGAAAGAGAATTAAAAGAAGAAACTATGGATGTAATTAATGAAGAATGTGTAAGCTTTGAAGATGAATATAATAGTGTTAAAGATGAAAATCTAGCTATACTTAAAAATTTAAAGGAAAAATATTGCATTTAGTAGTTAAGATAAATTAAAATTAATATGGTATTAAATTAAAAAATATTAAGGATAGGTGATATTATGATAACTAAGGACATGACTATTGGAGAAGTTATAAAGGTAAAGGAAAATGCACCACAAATTTTAATGGATTTTGGTATGGGATGCGTAGGTTGTCCATCAGCTCAAGCAGAAACAATAGAAGATGCAGCAAAGGTGCATGGATTAGATTTAGAATCATTACTTGAAGCATTAAATAAATAATATATAAATTAAAAAGACACTGAACATATTAAGTTCAGTGTCTTTTTTTACTCTAAAAGTTCAAGAGACCTTTGATTATAAGCAATTTATATGTAAAAAAAAGTTACATTATAAGACCTTTTAATAGCACCACTTTTATATTTCAACATAACATGTATTATAAATAAATATTAAATTAATTTAGAGTATCGTAGTTTTAAGGAAAGGAGAGTTTATGTCCATTAACTTCAAAAAATTCGTGCCACGCCCAGGCCTTGTTAATAAACAAGGGCGTTTACCAGATCCATCGGAGTTAGTTTGCATAGAAGTACCTAAGGTATTTGATCAATGCTTAATAAAGAGATGTCTTGTGTACGGGGAAGGTCCAGATACAAATACGACAGATAGTGAATTAAGAAGTGATCCACTAATTGAACCTAAGAGATATATTTCTAGTAGGGATTTCAGTGTAACATTAACTTCAGTAGATAAAATACCTGTTAAAGGCAACCCTAATTTCAAAAAAATAATTCTTAATTACGTTATCTCTTTCTATTCTGATTATATTGATGACAATGGTGTAAATAGAAGTGAATTTTATGAAATCCATAGAACAGATATAATTGGTAAATTCTATTGTCCTGATTCTATAGTTCAAATTTCAGCAACTACTGAAGCAGAAGAATGTGAAGGTGAGGATAGTAATATTATAAAACTTGAAATGGTAGCAGAGGCACTAGATGGTCAAATAGTTGAAGATGAAGAAGGAAACGAAGTTCTAGATATAACTTTAGGTTACTATATAGTTGTAAAGTGTGAACTTATTGTACAATTATTAATTCCTGCTTATGATTATTGTCCAGTTCCTAGAGAAGCATGTGAAGAAGAACCTGAAGAAGATCCATGTGAAAGATTTGATAGAGCTCCAGTTCCTAAGTTCTATCCAGACCAAAATTTAGATCCATTATTCCCAGAAACTGATGAGCCTGAGAGATAAAGTAGTTAAAAAAATTCAGTTACTACAAAAGAAGTTTAAAAAAACAATGTTCACAAATATTATCAATAGAATAATTATTAATAGTAATATTATATTAATTAAGTATAATTTTTGTGATAAAAAATAATATAAGACTAAAAACTAACTGATACTAAATTAATAAAAGAAGATTTTATAAAAGATAGATATGAAAGGGAGGATTCAATTTATGAATTCAATGTCTAGAAGATATCAAGAACAATATAGAAGAGATTGTGAAAAAGATTATAGAAGAGATTGTGAAAAAGATTATAGAAAAGATCATGAAAAAGAAGAAGAAAAGTGCCCAACTATTATAAAATGTGGATGTCCTTCTTCTACTCCATTGCCAGTTCTTGCAGCAGTAGGACCTGCTACAGTAACACTTACATCACTTACTGTAGACACTTCTTGCATTTGTGATCCTATTATTAAGTTAGATTTTTCAAGTGTATTTACTACAATAGCTGCTATTACTATAGGCGGATTAAGTGTCCAAGTATTTAAGCAATGCAGAAATCAAGTAACTCCAGTTCCAATAGGACCTTCATACACTGTACTTCCAGCTATAGCCGTTGCACTTGTTATTCCATCAGTATTTACTTCATTTACTATTTGTGATGAAGATACTTGTTTAAATAGAGATTGCTGCACTTATACAGTAGTTGCAACAGTTACTGGACCTCTTACTGCTGCAGTTGGAGCTGCATTTAATAACTCAAGATTAACTGCAACTATAACTTGTAAATCAAATGAATGCACTAGAGAATGTCATAGAAAATGTGAAAGAGATTTTTATTAAAATAAGCTGAGTAATAAAAGCTTACTATAAATAATATAAACTAAATTTATAAATTAAGATGAATCCTGGATATGAGTTTTTCATTCCAGGATTTATTTAAATTAAATTTATTATGATAACTAATAAAAAATTATATAATATATAGTTTGGAAAGGAAGTATAAAATTCATGGATTCAATATCAAAAGAATCTTATGATTTATTTGTAGGAAGTAATGAAACTGCTAATTATAAAATGAAAGAAACGTGCCCAACTATTATAAAATGTAGTTGTCCAAGTTCTATTACTCTCCCAATAGGTGCTTTAGTAGGAGATACTTTTACACTTGCAGCTCTTACTCTAGACACTTCTTGTTTATGCAATCCAATCATTAAGTTGGAATTTGCAAGTAATGTTGTTATTCCTGTTTCAGCTGCAGGAGCATTTTCTTTAAGGATATTTAAACAATGTAGAAATCAATTAGCTCCTATTCCTGTTGGGCCAGAATGGACATTTATATCAGCGTTAATAGCAACAGATGCAAGAGCTGGTTCTAGTACTTTATCATTTTTTATTTGTGATGATAACTTATGTAGCGATGAATGCTGTGTTTATACGGTAGTTGCAACAGTTACAAGGGCTATAATTCTTGGAAACATTAATATTTATAATGCTACACTTGGAGCAATAGCAACATGTCATTCAAATAAATGTAGGAAAAATTGTACTAAATAATGAAGATATTATTATAAAATATGATTTAATATGTTTTGATTAGAGGGTATAAGATAATTATATAAAGTTAAATAAGCTCCGGATATGGCTTTTCCATACCGGGCTTTATTTATATTTAAACCCTATGGGTTGATTATTGTAGTATTAATTATAATTTGTTTATATCAGTGTAATCTTATATTTATATTAGCAAGCACGAAATTTTCTTTATTTTAATATAATGAATAGTAAGTGACTTTATAATATATAAAGTATATCAACCTATATTATTAAAGAATGAAGAAGATAAATATAATTAAAAATCAAAATGTGCAAAAATATAGCACATTTATAAGGAGGGTAAAATGATTTATTTAGATAATGCAGCTACATCATTTCCAAAGCCATCTAAAGTTTATGAAGAAGTATTAAATTGCATGAAAAATTATTGTGCAAATCCAGGTCGAGGCTCTCATGATATGGCAATTAAATCAGCTTTAAAAATTACTGAAACAAGAAGACTAATTTGTGAAATATTCAATATAAAAGATCCATTTAATTTGATTTTTACAAGTAATGCAACAGAAGCTTTAAATATAGCTATTAAGGGAATCTTAAAAAATGGAGATCATGTTATTAGTACAGTTATAGAACATAATTCTGTTTTAAGACCCCTTAATTCAATGGAAAAGCAAGGTGTAGAAATAACTTTAGTTGGAGTAGATAAAGCTGGCTATGTAAACCCTTTAGATATTAAAAATGAAATAAAAAAGAATACTAAATTAATAATAATTAATCATATTTCTAATGTATTAGGTAGTATTCAAGATATTACTGCTATAGGTAAGATATCAAGAGAAAAAGAAGTTATATTTATGGTAGATGCATCTCAAAGTGCTGGAATTATACCAATTGATGTAGAAGATTCATGTATAGATTTATTGGCTTTTCCTGGACATAAGGGATTGCTTGGTCCACAAGGAACAGGAGGATTATTTATAAGGGATGGAGTAAAGTTAAGTAATTTTAAGGAAGGGGGAACAGGGAGTAATTCACATTTTATGATTCAGCCAGATTTTATGCCTGATAAGTTCGAAAGTGGAACTTTAAATACTCCAGGTATCGCAGGATTATGTGAAGGATTAAAATTCATACAAAGAGTTGGTATAGATAATATAAAAAAATCAGAAGATGAGTTGATGGAATATTTTCTAAAGGAAATAAAAAAGCTTTCTTATATTAAAATATATGGAAGTGATTCTTTAAATGAAAGAAGTGCTGTAATTTCTTTTAATATAGATGGAATTGATGCATCTGTTGTGGGTGAAGAATTGAATGAGTATGGAATTGCTGTTAGAACAGGATATCATTGCACTCCATTAATACATGATATTATTGGAACTGAATATGCAGGTACAGTTAGGGTAAGTCCGGGATGTTTTAATATTCTTCAAGATATAGATGAATTATTAGAAGCTATTAGAAAAATATATAAGTCACATTAATAAAAAACTAATACATATATGATTATATATGTAATAAACATTAGGATGTGAAAGTTATGGAATCTTGCAATAACTCAATGTATATTAATCAAGTAGACAATCCTAGCGATGATGAAAGATATAATATGCTTGAATATATACTAAAGAATCAAAAAAGAGTAAATGATATAGATAATATAGTCGAATTAATGAGCCCACCTACAGATATAACTAATATATGCCCAAGTGGTTATGCAAAAGGCATAAAAGTAGCAATAATTGGTGCAGGAGAAGCAGGTTTATCAGCTGCATTTGAATTAAGGAAGATAGGATGTGATATTACATTATTTGAAGCGAGCCAGAGAATAGGAGGGAAAGTTTACACTTATTATTTTGATAGAAAAAATAGAAAATATGGTGAACTTGGAGAATTTAGCATACCAATATCACATTATACAACATGGCATTATATTAATCTTTTCAATCTTGAGACTAAACCTTTTGTAAATAATAATAATAATTCTTTATTTTATATTAGAGGAGAAAAGGCATTAAATGATCAAAAGGGAAAACAAGTATCAAAAAATATATATCCAAAGTTTGAGTTATCAAATAGTGATAAAAAGAAGTTAAAAGAACAAGTAGATAAAGAATTTTATAAAGAGTATTTAGAATCTCTTACCCCTGAAGAGAGAAGAGAATTACTAGAAATTAAAGATAAATATTCAGAAAAAATAGTGAAAATAGATAAATTAAGTTATAGAAAAGCATATGAAAATGCTGGATTTAGTGAAGAAGCAATATCAATGCTAGGATATCTTGATGTAAGTAAACAATTTTTTCAACTTGGTCTTATGGAAATGTTACAAAGATATTATACAGCAGATTCAGAATTTAATTATTATATTAAAGATGGAATGATAAATTTACCTCTTTCCTTATATGAAGCTCTGTTCGATGAAAATGAGAAAATATACAAGAATATTGATAAAGATAAATTAGGAAAAGTAAAAGTGAAAATGAGAACACCAGTTGAAGGAATATATGGTTTAGAAATAGAAGATAGAATTGTTCTTAAGTATGTAGAAAGAGAAATGAATAGGGAAGTTTTAGAAAGTTTTGATTATGTAATATGCACAGCACCTTTTCAAAGTTTAAGACGTATGGATATAGAGCCGAGTTTTAGTTCTAAAAAAATACGTGCAATAAATGAAATGAATTATGAAACATCAGAAAAAATATATTTTTATCTCAAGGAAAGGTTTTGGGAGATGGGAGGTAAATCAAAAGGAATAGTAGGAGGAAGAACATTTACTGATATTCCACTAGTTTCTATTTATTATCCATCAGATCATTCAGAATCTGTAAGTGATAAGATTGGCAGCTATATACTAAAACCAGGTACAAGTCCTAAGGAACCTGGGGTATTACTTGTAAGCTATAGTTGGGGTAAAGAATCAATGTTGCTTGGAAGTGAAAACACAGAACTACAAATTAGTGACGCTATAAGATATATAGAAAAAATTCATGATCTACCATTACATTATATTGATGATAATTTAATTGACTATAAGTCATTGATATGGTCTGATGTTCAATATATATGGGGATCAGGGGCATTATCAAAACCTGAAGATAAAATATTATATTCTTATGGAGCAAAAATGCCAGAAATGAATAATAGAGTATTTTTTGCAGGAGAGCATATATCTCAAAAACATGGAACTCAACAAGGTTCTCTTCAAAGTGGTATGATTGCAGCCAATGAAGTTGCTGAAAAAATATTGTTAAATGATAAAGTATAGTTTTTTTAATTAATTTTGATATTTATCATAAAAATAATGACCTACATCTTTGAGTGAAGGTCATTATTTTTATAATAAATAATTTACTTTATTTCTATTTATTAAGTACTTTTATTAAAGTATATAAATATTGTAAAAGGTGATGATAGATAAAACTAAATAGATATATAAAGATATTTAAGCTGTCATCACCATTTATAACTACTAAATTTAGTAGACATACTAAACACTTTTAGTTATATTGAAGAGAACAATTTTTATTCATCAACATCATCATCGTCATCATCATAGCAGTCAGGGAATAGTGGTTCTAAATTTTGATCTGGATAGAACTTAGGAATAGGAGCTTTATCGAATATTTCGCATGGATCTTCATCTGGTTCATCCTCACAAATAACTTTAGGAACAGGACAATAATCATATGCAGGAATTAGTAGTTGTACAAGAAGTTCACATTTTACTACAATATAGTAACCTAAAGTGATATCTAAAACTTCATCCCCGTTTTTATCTTTAAGTATTTCGCCGTGTAGTGCTTCTGCAACCATTTCAAGTCTTATAATGTTAGAGTCTTCTTCTAGGTCAGTACTAGCTGAAATTTGAGCGATTGAATCAGGACAATAGAACTTTCCAATTACATCAGTTCTATTAATCTCATAAAATTCACTCTTAGTTTTACCATCACAATCAAGATAATCAGCATAGAAAGAAATCATGTATTTAAGCACTACTTTTTTAAATCCACGTTTACCTTTAAGTGGTATTTTTTCTACTGAAAGAAGTGTTACATTGAAGTCTCTACTAGAAATATATCTCTTAGGAGCAACTAGGGGATCACTTCTTAATTCACAATCAGTTGTATTTGTGTCTGGACCTCCACAATATACAAGACATTTTTTAATTAAACATTGATCAAACACCTTAGGTACTTCAATACAAACTAACTCCGCAGGATCAGGTAAACGTCCTTGCTTATTTACTAGACCTGGACGTGGTACGAATTTTTTGAAGTTAATGGACATATAATATCCTCCTTTTAAAATAATAAAAAACAAAAATTTATTTACTCACATTACATGATATGTAAGAAGATAAAAGAGGTGATATTAAAAAATATATATAAAATAAATTTTTTACTCCATAAAATTGCATAATAATTGCTTATTTTAAATATAATCTTATAGATAGTATAAGTAAGAGAGAAAATAAACGAATTAATTGGCTACATTTTATAACTATAATTATTAAACCTTATTATATACGAAGATAATAGAATAAATAGATTTGTATTAGAATTCTATAAAGGGGAGAGTGAATATGAGGGATATATATCCATGGATATATTTAGATTGTAAAGAGAACTTGTGGAAGTTTTCTTTAAACAATAATAAAGAGTTAAGCTATGGGATTATGTATAAGGAAGGAAAATGGACTAAGGAAATTTTAATTGATACAAAGGTTCTTGGATTTGCTATTTATATTGATGAAAATGAAGGAATACATTTGGTTTATAGCAATACTAAAGGCGAACTAAGATATTGTACAATGAAGAATAAACAATGGGTAGGAAAAACTATATATCAATTAGATAATAAAGATTTTGAAATAGAAAACTTGAAAGTTGAAATTATAGGATCTAATATGCATATCTTCTATTTATTGGTAGGTAATGATGGAAGTGATCATGGAGTATTAATGCATTGCGTATGGAGTGGACAAGAAACAACTATTAATAGATTAGCAGATATTATCTTAATTTCTAATCTAAAGGAATACTATTCTATAAATACAAACTATAAGGGCGATATTTATGTATTCTTCCTTTCAGATGAAGGAGATGAAATATCTTTAAATTATTGTACTTTTGAAAATAATAGATGGATACAATCAAAAAGGCTCTATGGAATTCAGGGAGAAGATATAGGATTTGAAGTTGTTATTGATAAGCATGATATTCATATATTAAATAAATCCAGAGAAGGTTTAATATATTCTTTAGATCATGTTTACATAGACTCTATTGGGAATGTGAAGGACTTTAAAATATATGAAATTAAAAGTAATTTATTAGAACCTTTATTATTTATTGAAAGTAATAAATTATGTTCTTGTTGGTTAGAAAATGATAAGATTTTTTATTCGATTTTCAATAAAGATAAATGGGAAGATCCTGTTTACTTTGATAGAGGGAATAATGATACATTGGGAAAATATAATGCTTTTATTTGTACTGATAATGATAGGTATATTAAAGAAAAAAAGGTTTATGGAACTGATAATTTAGATATGAAGATATATGATCCAAGTGAATTTTTAATTACTATGAAAGATTCATTAAGACACGATAGAAGTAAATATGAAGGAAATTCTTATTCTGAAAATGAACTAGTTGAAAGCTTAAAGTCGGAACTATCTAAAGAAAAAGTAGAAAATAATAACCTAGTGAATAGAATAGCGCATCTAAATTTGAGGTTGCAAAAAAATCAAAAGTTTATGGAGGAATATGAACAACAAATAGCTAGAACAATAGAGCAAAAAAGGAAGGCAGAAGAAAATTGTAATGTATTTTTGGAGCTACAAAAAAAGATTCAAAAGGATCTTGAAAATACAAATAGTCAGTTATTAGAGATGAGGGAATCAAAAGAAAAACTTGAGGAAAGTATGAAAGATTATGAAGATGAAATTATATCACTTAAAAATCAATTAGAATTAGCAAATGATAAGATTTATAAATTATCATTTGAGCTTAAGGAAATAAATAAAAAAAATCAAGAAGAAAAAGACGCTAGGTTAATAGTAGAAGATAATTTAAAGGGAATTCTAAAAGAAAATGCTTCAATCATGATAGAAATAACTTTAGTGAAGGAAGAAAATAAAAAAATAATCTCTGAATTAGTAGATAAAAATAAACAATTAATAGAAGAAAAGGAGTATAAGCTGCAAATAGAAAATCAATTAAAATACTTGGAAGAAGAAAATCTGTTAATAAAAGAAGAAGCTAGGGTAATAACTGAAGAAAATAATAGATTAAAAGTAGAATTAGATCTAGAGAGAAACCAATCGGTTATGGATAGGCTACTAAGAAGAAGAGCTAGTAGTAATCAAAATAATTTTTAAATATATGGCGCAAATTAGCGCTGAGTAACCTAGAGTATTTTAGAGCATACAATATAAGGAAAAATCGATGAAAATCTAGGAAGTTAAAGGAGAAAATTATGAGATTGGAAGACTATGATTATGTAATGGCATTTACATCTCATTATAGAGCTGTATATATGTATGATAGATTAACTCAAAAGAAAATAGAAGTAAAATTAGTTACGGCACCAAATAAGGTTAATATTAGCTGTACACAAGCATTAAAGTTTAAAGAAAAAGATAAAGAGGAAATAGAAAAAGAATTAGCAAAGAATAATATATATCCAACTGCAGTATTTAAGGTAATAAAAGAAGGAAAAAAAGAAACTTATGAGTTAATTGAATAAGGAGAAAATAACTTTATTTAACTAGAGAATTAAGTATTATTAAGCAATTAAAAGGGGGGGAAGTGGAATCCTTGGTTAATGTAAGTAAAAAGATTATCTATTATGTATCTAACTTAGGTGCTGATAAAGTATCTATAATTGATGGAAATAGTTATAGTGTTATAAAAGAAGTTGAAGTTGGTTCTAGGCCTCAAGATATTGTTGTAGATGAAAAAAATAATGTTTATATTGCAACAGATAGAAATAGTAAAGTTACACTTATTGACCATTTATATAATACTAATAAAACTTGGAGTATGCCTAATAATGGAAGTATAAAATTGGATTCCATTTCTCAAAAAATTTATGTTTGTAATACAGAAGAAATATGTATTTATAATATAAGTAGTGGAGAAATACTTGGAAGAATAACAGGATTTATTGCTGCAGATAGCATGGAACTTGATAAGAGTAGAAAAAAATTATTTGTACTTGATATTTTTCAAAATGAAATAAAAGTTTATGATACTACAGATTTTAAATTAATTAAAGAATACAAGGAAGTTGGAAATACTCCAAGCTATATTTTTATGGGAGAAAACGAACGATATTTATATATTTCAAATAAAGGATTAAATAGAGGTTCTTATAGTGGAAATATCTCTATATTAGATCTTGAAACTGGAAAAATTTCATATATAAATTTCCAAGAAGGATCAAGTATTATTGATTTAGATGGAAATGAAAATTTTTTATATGCAGCAAATAATGGATTACATAGAATTGAAGTTATAGATATAATAAATAAAAAATGTATAGCGAGTATTAGTACAACTTTGCCAGAATTACAGAGGATTAGGCTATCTCCTGATGAAAAACTACTTTTAGTAACTAGTAAAAATAGTGAAGGAAAAGGAGTACTTGATAGAATAGATATTTCTAAAAATGTTATTTTAGATACTTTCATTTTTGATGAAAAGAATATAGTTCCATATGATATAGGTATTGTTATAGAAAATAAAAAGATAGAAGAAAAAAATTATATTTCTATGAATTCAAATGATAAGTTGCAATATGAAAATGGAAGCACTATATTAGCAAGAAAAGTTTTATCAACTTACAAAGAAAAGATAAATTTTACCAAAGTATGTATGGAAGTATCATTGAAAGATGATGAAAGTCTAAGGATAGAAGATATTATTTTTGAAAATTGTAATGTTATAGAAGAAAGCAAAAGTAGAAAAATTTTAGAGAGTAAAGAGAAGTATTTAATACTAGAGTATGACTTTTATATTCCATACTATATAAAATGTAAAAATCAAAATGAAGAAAAATATATAATTGAAGGAAAGCTTAAAGGAAAACAAAAAGCCAGATTATATGTTTCAGATTATAAGGAAGGTAACGGAGTAGAATATGTAGTAAAATCATTAACTAAGCTAATAAGTTCTCCAATAAAAAAAGATAACCTTATTACGTTTGATGTTAGCTCTATAATTTCCACACATGCAATTATAGAGGATCTAGTAGTCATACCATTTTGTAATCGGTGTATGGAATTTAAGGGAGATATTAGTTATGAATGAAAAAAAATGTGATTGCTTTTTAGTAAGAAATAAAATGAACAGTTTACTAAGATTTTCATATAGCAATAGTCTTGGAATATATTATCAGACATTTAGAAATGGGAAATGGCAAGAAAAAGATATTATTTATAAAGAAAGTTTTGAAACTTTTTATGTTATAGAAGATTTTAATGGTAATGTAAATGTACTATGTCAGGATGTTTGTGGAGATGTTGTTTTATGTACATTAGATGATAGTAGGTGGAAGTATAAAACTCTACTTCATATGAAATATAATGAAATAATGCCCATAGAATTAAAAGCTTTTTTTATAGGGAAAAAGATACATCTTTTATATAATTTAATAAATGAAAATGATGAAACTCAAATGATAATACATCAACATAATAAGAGATTAAATGATCTAGCACCATCAGAGGTTCTTATTACCTTAGACTGTTACTCAAATCTATCTTATTATATTTCTCAAAGTTACAATTATTGTGTAGTTTTAATAAATACTATGTCATATGGTATATATAAACTGAGCTCAAGAGTATTTAATATATCTAAAGATCTTTGGGAAAAAGAAATGATTATATATATATCTAGATTACCTTATAAAGATTTTTCTTTTTGCATATTAGAAAATAGATGTCATTACCTTATTGTTACTGAAGAGAATAATCTTAATGTATTAATTTATCAATATAAAGATATATTAAGTGACAAACAAAAAGAGTTACAAAAAAATTTAATATTATTTGAAAATGAAAAAGTTGATTCATGTACAATACTAACTTTAGATAAAGTATTATGGGCATTATGGATAAGTGACAAAAAGTTATATGGATGTTTTTCTAAAAACAATGGACAAGACTTTAGTAATCCAGCAGTATACAAAATTTTTGAGGATATAATGCCTACGAAAGCTTATTATAAAGAGTTTATAGAAGAAAATAGATATATAGATAATGAAATATATATTATTAATTATAATAATGAAGTGAATTTATTTTTAGATGAACTTTTGATTGCTAAAGTGGATTTAGATATAGATAGCAACAAGCTAGATGTAGGCTTTGAAGATATACTTTATGGAAATATAGAAATAAGTTACAAAGATATAGATAGTAAAAGCAGAGGTTTAATTAGTTTAGATAAAGAAGTAAAAGATAATTATGAACATATTGAAGTTTCTAGTACAGAAAAATTACAAAATGAAATTAAATGTCAAAATGAAAAAATAATAAAGTTAGATAATAAAATAAAAATATTAAATAATACCATAGGTAAACAAAAGAATGAATTAGCAAGTCTAAGATATACCCTTAATAAAGAAAAGGAAAAAGCTTATAGAATTAATAAAGATAATAATATTTTAAAAGAAAAAAATGAGTTTTTAGAAAAGAAATTATTATTAAAAGATAAAGAAAAACTATCACTTGAAAAGAGATTAATAGAAAAGAATAAGGAAAATGAAAATCTAAAACAAGAAATAAATGAAAAAAACTCTAACAATAAAGATAAAACTAGGGAAGAAAAATTCTCAATAAAAAAATGGATTTTTGATAATAAAGGATAAAATATAGTAACAATATTTAAATTTAAAGAATAAAGTATGAAATTGAGAAAACTAATATATAAAAAATAAAAAGGAGGGAATTGAGTGGAATATAATATTTTAATTGGTGGAAGTGCTGGGCAAGGGCTTGATACATTAAGCGATTTTTTAGAAAAATCAATAAAGAAGTTTGGATTTTATGTTTTTTCAAATAAGGATTATATGTCAAGGGTTAGAGGCGGACACAACTTTATACAAATAAGATTTGGAGAAAATAAAATATTTTCACATAAGAATGAGGTAGATTTAATACTTGCTTTAGATGAAAATACAATTTTATATCATAAATATAAATTAAAAAATGATGGGATTATAATATCAGATAAGAGTATAAAAATTGAAGATGAAAAAGTTATAAAGTTGCCTCTGATAGAAACTGCTAAGGGATTAAGCTTATCAAAGGCATTTACATCAGTAGCAGCAGGAGTCATATTAAAGTATTTTTCAATAGGTTTAGAAAATATTGATAAATACTTTAGTAATAAGTTATCAGAAGATATAAGAAATAAAAATATAGAAGCAGTTAGATTAGGATATGATTTAATTGACTCAAAGTATAAAATGCAAGGAAATGATTTAAGTAATTATATATTAATAAATGGTAATAATGCTATTGCATTAGGGGCTATTGCAGGAGGATTAGATTTTTACTCTGCATATCCAATGACACCAGCAACTAGTATAATGACTTATTTATCTAAAAAACAACTAGAAACAGGAATAGTTGTTGATCAAGCAGAAGATGAAATAGCAGCTATAAATTTTGCAATTGGGGCTTCATATGCAGGAGCAAGAGCTATGACTGGAAGTTCTGGTGGTGGAGTTTCATTAATGGTAGAGGCTTTTGGCCTTTCAGGTATAACAGAAACACCAATAGTTATAATAGATTCACAAAGACCAGGGCCAGCAACTGGGCTTCCAACAAGAACAGAGCAAAGTGATTTAAGCTTTTTATTAACAGCATCTCAAGGTGAATTTCCAAGAATATTAATAAGTGTTAGAAATGCTGAAGATGCATTTTATAAAACTGTTAAAGCATTAAATTTAGCTGATAAATATCAAACTGTTGTAATCTTATTGACAGACCAATATTTAGCTGATGCAAATATAACAATTCCTAAATATGATTTAAATAATATTGAAATAGAAAGATATATTTCAAATGGAGAATACCTAAAAGAAGGTGAGGAATATAAGAGATATAAGGTAACTCAAAGTGGAATATCTCCTAGAATGATTCCAGGTAATTCTAAACATCAAGTAGTTTTAGTAGATAGTGATGAGCATACCGAAGAAGCACATATAACAGAATCAGCAGAAGTTAGAAATTTGCAAATGGAAAAAAGAATGAAAAAGCTAGAACTTATTAAAAAAGATATTGAAGAACCAGAATTTATGGGTAAGGAAGATTTAGAAATTTTATTATTAGGTTTTGGATCAACTTATGGAGCATTAAAAGATGCAGTTGATGAATTAAATAGCCAAGGTAAAAGGGTTGGGGCTTTGAGTTTTGGAGACATATATCCATTACCACAAGAAAGATTAAAAAAATATTCAAAACAAGCTAAAGAAATTATAAATGTTGAGCAAAACTTTACAGGACAATTAGGTAAGTTAGTAACTCAAGAAACTGGAATATTAATGACCAATAGTATCTTGAGATATGATGGAAGACAAATATGTGGAAGTGATATAGTAATGAAACTAAGAGAGGAGGAGCTTTAATGTTAGATTTAAATTTGTATAAGAGTAATGACGAGATTGCTTGGTGCCCAGGTTGTGGAAATTTTGGTATATTAGCAGCATTAAAAGAAACTTTGGCAGAACTTGAATTAAAACCAGAAGATATAGTTATAGTATCAGGAATTGGACAAGCCGCTAAAACTCCTCACTATTTAAAAGTAAATGGATTTAATGGACTTCATGGTAGAGCTTTACCACCAGCACAAGCTATAAAAATGGTTAATAAGAATCTTAAAGTAATTATAAATAGTGGTGATGGAGATTCATATGGTGAAGGAGGTAATCATTTTATTCATAATATAAGAAGAAATGTAGATATGGTCCACCTTGTTCACGATAATCAAATTTATGGATTAACAAAAGGACAAGGTTCTCCTACAACTGCAAAAGGTCAGGTTACTTCTATGCAATTTGAAGGTGTATATTTAGAGCCAATAAATCCTTTAGCTGTAGCTATCAGTGCTGGAGCAACCTTTGTAGCTAGAAGCTTTTCAGGTGATAAAGAGCATTTGAAATCGATGATAAAAGCAGCAATGAATCATAATGGATATGCATTAGTAGATATAATGCAGCCATGTGTTGTATTTAATAAAGTAAATACATTTAAATGGTATAAGGATAGAATATATAAGTTAGATGATAACTATGATAAAAGTAATAAAATAGAAGCGCTTAAAAAGGCTGAGGAATTTGGTGACGAAGGAATTCCAATAGGTATAATATACAAAGATGATACTAAAGAAAGTTACCATGAAGTGCATCCAGTATTAAAGAGTGGAGTAAATTTAATAGATAGAAAATGGGCTGTTAAAGATACTGAAAAGTTTATAGATGAGTTTTTATATAATTAAAAGATATGAGTAGTAAATTAATTTTTTAAAATAGTAAGTAAATTTAAGTTTTACTTACTATTTTTTTATGTAAATTATTTTAAGGTTTGCAAAAATTCTGTAACTTCTTTGGAGTTACCTCTAAAAATAATTTTATCTTTCATTTTTTCTAAAGAGTATTTATAAAGAGGATCATAGTATTCTTTAAGGAATACTTCTATCCAACCTTTATGTGAATCAATATTATTAGTAGATAATTGATTTTTATAGGCTAAATTAAGTTCGTTTAGAACTTCTTTAAATCTATCTCCACCAAGCCTTTTCTTTAATCTATCCATGCTTGAGTATATGTAATTGAACCATTCGCTTAATCCCAACTCATTACCGAATTTGTTGATATATTCTATTTGAGAGTCTATAACATATTCTTTTAATGTATTTTCTACACGTTCTTCTAGTGATGCCTCCAAAAATACTACACTTCCGCTATGAAAGTAGTTAAAAAAGTCCTGAGGAATAAAATTCTTTCCGATGTTTTTTCCTTCGTCCTCAAAAATTATGTGCTTAAATTCATGTTCTGTGCATTTAATTAAAGAATATGCTAAATTATTTTCAAAGTTAATTTGTGTAGGTTGAGGATCTGCATGGGAACCAAAAGAGGATCCCCTATGATTAGCTATTCCTTCTAAGTCTATTGAATTTTCTATTGTTTTTAAAACTATAGTCTTTCCAGAACCTGTGAAGCCTGTTAAAACAATAGGTTTATATTTTTGATTTTCTTTAGATAACGAATCTATAAGATAATTACGAAATGCCTTATACCCACCATCTAATCTATAAATTTCTCTGCCTAAAGCATCTGTAATCCATTCTTGAGCAATCCTTGAGCGTGAGCCACCCCTAAAGCAATATAACATAGTAGATGGATTAGATTTTATAAATTCAATCCAAGAATTTAATCTATCTTCTTTGATTTTACCTGATACTAATTTATATCCAAGTTTTGTAGCTTCTTCATTTCCATTTTCTTTATAACAAATTCCTATAATATGTCTTTCTTCATTATTTAAAATTGGTGAATTAAAAGAATTTAAAAATGCTCCTTTTTCATATTCAATAGGTGCTCGTACATCTATAAGTGGTATGTCTTCTAATACTATTTTTTTAAAATCATTTATTAATGGATATTTCATATTAATCATAATTCTTCCTTTTATTTTTGATATTTATTAATTATTACTATTTTTGGTAGGCTTTATTCAATATTATAAAATTTTATGTATATAATTTGCAATAAAGATTTTGAATTTAATAAATTTTGTTTAAAGTGAGAAAAATAAATAATATGATTACAGTATATATTGAGTTATGTGACATAGTCACATAAAAATTGTTTTATATACTGTAGAATAGTCACATAATCAAAATAGTAAAATTTATTAATAGGAGTGAATGTAGAATGTTTGGTTTATTTAATAAAAATTCAGGAAAAGTTATAAATGTAAATGATATTGATAATTTAATTGGTAAAATAGATTTAATTGATATAAGAGAACCATACGAATATAGAACTGGAAGTATAAAAAGTGCAAAAAATATTCCAATGGGGGATCTTCTAAACGATCCAGAGAAATATTTAAATAAGGACAAAGAATATCATATAGTATGCCAATCAGGAGGAAGAAGTTCAACTGCATGTAATAAGCTAAGAAGCCTTGGATTTGATGTAGTTAATGTTGCTGGTGGAGTTGGATCATATGTTGGGAGCAAAAGAAAATAGCAAATGCTATTTTCTAATGGATAATGAATAATTAAGGAAAAAATTCAGCTATGCTGAATTATAAAAAGTATTAATTATAAAAACTAAAATCGATGAATTTTTACAAAAATTATCCATTATTAATTGTTAAGTATCAATTTGGCTGCGTAGCAGCCACTAGGAGGATTTTGTATGAAGAAGATATTAATAGTTGGTGGAGTAGCTGGAGGAGCTTCAGCTGCAGCAAGATTAAGAAGATTAAGTGAAGAAGATGAAATAATAATGTTTGAAAAAGGTCCTCATGTATCCTTTTCTAATTGTTCATTACCTTATCACTTAAGTGGAATTATTGATGAAGCAGATAAACTTGTATTAATGAGTCCAGAAAAGTTTAAAGCTCAATATAATATAGAAGCTAGAGTAAATAGTGAAGTAATATCAATAGATAGAAAAAATAAAGAACTTGAAATAAAAAATGCACAGACAGGAGAAATTTATAGAGAAAATTATGATAAATTAATTTTATCACCAGGAGCAAAACCGATAGTACCTAATATTCCAGGAATTGAAAATGTAAATATTTTTACTATTAGAAATGTTGTAGATATAGATAGATTAAATAAATTTGTTAAAGAGCTTAATACAAAGGAAGTAGCGGTAATTGGCGGTGGATATATAGGAGTGGAAGCTGCTGAAAACTTAAGAGAAGCAGGATATGAAGTTTCTTTAATAGAAGCTATGGATCAAATATTAAAGCCATTTGATTACGATATGGTTCAAATATTACATAAAGAAATTTATGATAATGGTATAAATTTAATTGTTGGAGATAAGGTTTCAAGCTTTGAAGAAGGTAAAGTAGTATTAGCTTCAGGTAAGAAGATTAATGCAAAGGCAGTAGTTATGGCAATTGGTGTTTCTCCAGAAGTATCATTAGCTAAAGAGGCAGGCTTAGAACTTGGTGAAACTGGAGCTATTAAGACTGATAGAAATTATAAAACTAATGATGATGATATTTATGCTGTAGGAGATGCAATTGAAGTATATAATGCATTAACACATTCTATGACAAAATTATCACTTGCAGGTCCAGCTCTAAAAGAAGCTAGATCAGTTGCAGATCATATAAATGGTAAAAGAGGAATAAATAACGGTTATATTGGATCATCTGCTATAAAGGTATTCGATTATAATGCTGCTGCAACAGGATTAAATGAGTCCTTAATTAAAGTTTTAAATCTGAATATAAAATATGATATTGTAAGACTTATAACTAATGATAAAGTTGGAATAATGCCTGATGCATCACCAGTTCATTTTAAACTTATATTTGAAGTTCCAACAGGTAAGGTGTTAGGAGCACAAGCAATAGGTAGAGGTGATGTTGCCAAAAGGGTTGATATAATAGCTACTATTATAAAACTTGGAGGAACTGTCGAAGACTTAAAAGACTTGGAACTATGTTATGCGCCACCATATAGTACAGCAAAGGATGTAGTTAACTATGCTGGATATGTAGCATCAAATTTATTAAATGGAGATTTTAAACAAGTTAATGTTGATAAGATAAGAGATTTAGTTGAAAGTGGAGCTTATATAATAGATGCTAGAGAAATTAGAGAATATGAAAATGGACATATAAAAGGGGCTAAGAATATTCCTCTTAGTCAGCTTAGAGAAAGAATAAATGAAATACCAAAGGATATACCAGTTTACATACATTGTAGGACTGGTCAAAGAAGTTATAATGCAGTATTAGCATTACAAAATTTAGGATATAGAAATGTCCATAATATAACTGGAAGTTTTCTAGGTGTATCATTTTATGAATATTTTAATGATAAAACAACAGAAAGAGAAAGTATAGTTACACAATATAATTTTAAATAATTCAAAAGACTTCAGGAAAATTTCTTGAAGTCTTTTTCTATTAGTAGGTTTTAGTAGATAAAGGGATAAATCACATAGTTATTTTGTGTATTTAATATAAACTTATACATATAAAATTTAAAAATTATAGAGTTTAAAGTTATATGTGTTAAAATATAGAGTATGAGATAAAATATGTAAAAATAATTTATATTAAATTAACTTTATATATAGTATATTTTATTTTAATAAGTAAAAAAACAATATAAGAATGGAGAGTGAAGTTATGAAAAGAGTAGAAGAAAGATTTTTAGAATATGTAAAAATAAATACAAAATCAGATGAAACAACTAGAGTAACTCCAAGTACGAAAGGACAATTAACTTTAGCAGAAAAACTATGTAATGAGTTAAAAGAAATAGGACTAAAAGATGCAAAGATAAGTGAAAATGGGTATGTTTATGCTACACTAGAAAAAAACTGTAATAAGGATTTACCAATTATAGGCTTTATAGCTCATATGGATACAGCTCCAGATTATAGTGGAGAAAATGTAAATCCTAAAATTGTAGAAAACTATGATGGCGAAGATATTAAGCTAAATGATTCAGTAATATTATCTCCTAAGTTTTCACCTGAATTAAAACAATATGTAGGAAAAACATTAATTACTACAGATGGAACTACACTTTTAGGTGCCGATGATAAAGCAGGACTTGCAGAAATTATGACTGCAATGGAGTACTTAGTAAATCACCCAGAAATTGAACATGGAACTATAAAAGTAGGCTTTACACCTGATGAGGAAATTGGAGAAGGTGCAGATCATTTTGATGTTGAAGAGTTTGGTGCAGATTTTGCATATACAATGGATGGTGGAAGAATTGGAGAACTTGAATATGAAAACTTTAATGCTGCAGGAGTAAAAGTTCAAATAAAAGGAGTTAATGTTCATCCAGGTTATGCTAAAAATAAGATGTTGAATTCAATAATGGTTGCTAATGAGTTTATAAATAGTCTTCCTTTAGATGAAGTTCCAGAAAAAACTGATAAATATGAAGGTTTTTCACATCTTGCAGATATAGAAGGAACTGTTGAAAATACATCATTAAATTATATTGTAAGAGATTTTTTTGCAGATTCTTTTGAAGCAAGAAAAGAAAAGTTTAAAGCTATAGAAAAAGAATTAAATGCTAAATATGGAGAAGGAACTGTAGTTGTAAGTATAAAGGATCAATATAAAAATATGAAAGAAAAAATTGAGCCTGTTATGCATATAGTAGAAAATGCAAAAGAAGCAATGATAGAAGCTAATGTTGTACCAAATGTTAGACCAATAAGAGGCGGTACTGATGGTGCAAGACTTTCATTTATGGGATTACCAACTCCAAATATATTTGCAGGTGGAGAAAATTTCCATGGAAAGTATGAGTATGTTCCAATAGAATCAATGGAAAAGGCAGTTGAGGTTATAATTAATATAATAAAAAGATACAGTAAATAATTAAGATTTATAAGTAAAATATTTTAATATAATTTATGAAAATATCCTAATAAAATTTTTATTAGGGTATAGTCTCATAAATATAATTATTATAAGATTTATTCAATTTCAAGTAAGATTTATTGTCTTA